>JBCDCF010000344.1:0-4759 GCA_039182345.1 Pseudomonadota bacterium | reverse complement strand
CTATGCACCTTTGTCAGGCTCCATCGTGTCGGAGCGTGTGTTCAAGGTTCTGGCGGAGGGGACCGATGCCATGGGCCCCATCGGCCATGGCTGGACCTATTCGGCCCACCCCATTGCTGTGGCCGCCGGCGTGGCGAACCTGAAGCTGGTGGACAGCCTGAACCTTCTGGAAAACGTCACCGTCACCGGTCCAGCCCTCACCACCATGTTGCAGGACGCTGTGGGCGACCATCCGAACGTTGCCGAGGTGCGCGGCTGCGGCATGCTGTCAGCGGTGGAGTTTGCCGAGAACCCGCAGGAGCGGCGCTTCTACGACCCCAGCCTGAAAGTGGGCGCCAAGGTGACCGCCGCATTGATGGTCCATGGCGTGGTCGGCCGTGCCATGCCCGGCGGGGACATTTTGGGCTTTGCCCCGCCGCTGTGCCTGACCATGGACGAGGCGCGCGCCATCGTGGACGCCACCGTCAAGGCCGTGCGCGACACCTTCGACAGCTAGGACTGTGATGCTCGATCTGACGCGGTCGAGCGTTCCGGCGATGTGTCGGTATTGCCTCTGACCACCCCTTCATCGGCTCGGTTTTCCTCAAACCGGGCGGCGTGTGTCTTGAGGCAAGCAGATCAGACGGCGACGGCCTCGCTCGTGCCGTCGTCGTTTTCGCTCTCGATGGGCACGCGAGGCTCGGCCTTGGACTGACGGATGGTCAGCGACGTGCGCACCCCTTCCACGTTTTCCGTTGCGGTCAGCTCTTCGATGATGAAGTTCTGGAACGAGCGCAGGGAGTCCGCGATGCAAAACAGGACAAAGTCGGTCTCGCCGGAGACCATCCATGCATCGCGCACGATGGGCCACTCGCGCAGTTGCGCCTCGAAACGCACCAGCTCCGCCTCTGTCTGGTTCTTCAGCCCCACGAAGGCGAAGGCGGTGAGATCGAAGCCGAGCTCCTTCTCATCGATCAGCGTGCGATAGCCTGTGATGATGCCGCCCTGTTCGAGCGCCCTCACACGACGCAGGCACGGCGGGGCGGAGATGCCTGCGCGGCGTGCCAACTCGACATTGGTCATACGACCGTTGGACTGCAGCGCGGCGAGTATCTTCCAATCGATCGCGTCGAGACGGGCTTTCATTCCAATGACTGCACAGTGGTTGGAGAATGTTCAAATTACGGTTGGATCAATAGGTACTATATCCTCTCGCTGGCAGGTCAAGTGTTACCGCATACGTTAAACCCACATCCTGAAGGCTGTTTTTGATGGACGCGCTCGTCCTCGTGCCGGAAGGCAAAACAGGGCATTTGAATCAAGCGCTTGGCGTGGCGCGTCGTTTGGGGGCAAACGTTTGCGTCAAAGCCCCATCTAACAGTTTTTTTTCGGGTCCGCCGGAAACAGGGGGTGCAACACTCGTCATCGGGGCGGGAAAACAATCGGTGGCGCCGTTGCGGCGGCTTGTGAAACGCGGCGCGCCACGGCCGTTCGTCGCCATGTTCCAGGCGGTGCGCAAGCCGTCCGACTATGACCTCGTCTGGGCGCCCTCCCATGACAGGATGCGCGCCCGCCATGGCTCCCTCGACACCCTTGTGGAAACGCTGACGGCGCCCTCCGTCATCACCGAGGCGCAGATCGCAGCGGCCGCAAGGGAGCTTGAGGGGACGCTCGCCCATTGCGCAGCGCCGCGCATCGGCGTCCTCGTCGGCGGGCGCAGCCGTGCCCACAGGTTCGGCGTTCAGGAGGCTGAGGACCTTGCCGCCCGCCTTGCCGCCTTCGCCAAATCCCACGATGCGAGCCTGTTGATCACCACCTCGCACCGCACGCCGCCCCAAACGGCGCAGATCCTGTCAGAGCGCCTGTCCGACGTGCCCCATCACCTTTACGACATTCGCAACCCTGGTGTGGTGCCTGCGGAAACGGCATTTGCGGGAATTCTCGGCCTTTCCAACGGGTTCGTGGTGACGGCCGATTCCGTGTCCATGCTGAGCGAGGCGGCGGCCACAGGAAAACCCCTCTATGGTTGGCGCCTGCCTGGGGGCAAGATCAAATTCGAGCGATTTTATGACGGTCTGATCCGCCACGGTGCGCTAAGATGGTTCGACGGCGGCTGGGAAAGCTGGCGCTATCAGCCCATCGACTCCACCGCCGTGATCGCCAAGGCCATCGCCGAGCGCATGGCCTTGTTCGCGCGCGCCGATGAGCGCATGTGAGGGTGGACCGCACGGGGGAAATGACGATGGCCGAACCGACCGAAACGACTGTGAAGACCAAGCTCCTCATCATCGGTTCAGGCCCCGCAGGCTACACCGCAGCCATTTATGCCGCGCGCGCCATGCTGGAGCCGGTGCTTGTGGCCGGCATTCAGCCAGGCGGGCAGATGACCATCACCACCGATGTGGAGAACTATCCAGGCTTTGCCGACGTCATCCAAGGCCCTTGGCTGATGGAGCAAATGCGCGCCCAGGCCGAGCAAGTGGGCACCAAGATGCTCTACGATCATTTGAGCGAGGCGGATCTTTCCGAGCGCCCCTTCCGCTTCAAAGGCGACGGCGGCACCACCTACCTTGCCGACACCGTCGTCCTAGCAACAGGGGCGCAGGCCAAGTGGCTGGGCCTTCCCTCCGAAGATCGTTTCAAGGGCTATGGCGTGTCGGCCTGTGCCACCTGCGACGGGTTCTTCTATCGCGGCAAGTCGGTGGCGGTGATCGGCGGCGGCAACACGGCCGTCGAGGAGGCGCTTTACCTCACCCACCATGCCGACAGCGTCACCCTAATCCACCGACGGGGCGAGTTGCGGGCCGAGAAGATCCTCCAGGAGCGCCTGTTCGCCCACCCGAAGATCAACGTGGTCTGGCACTCGGAGCTTGCCGAAGTGCTGGGCGAGGGCACGCCCCTCGGGGTCACCGGTGTGAGGCTGCGTGACACGCGCACGGGGCAAGAGAGCACCCATGCCGTGGACGGCGTTTTCGTTGCCATTGGCCATGCGCCTGCAACGGAACTTGTCAAAGATCAGCTTCGCCTCAGACCGTCGGGCTATGTATGGACCGAGGCCGATTCCACGGCCACCAGCATTCCCGGTGTCTTTGCCGCCGGTGACGTGACGGACGATGTGTATCGTCAGGCCGTCACCGCAGCGGGGATGGGCTGCATGGCCGCCTTGGAGGCAGAGCGCTTCCTGGCCGAACACGCACCAGCCCCCACCACGGCTGACACGATGACCGCGGCGCCGGATCAGAACACGGCCCAAGTGGCGGCCGCCTAACGCGTTGACTTCGCCCCGCGCCGGCCCCTCTCGGCCGGCCACGATTTTCATGGCAATGGCCGCTCTCCCCACCGGATCGGCCTGACAAGGCCCTGCCTTTTCGCCCGCAGGTGACGGAGAAATCCCATGGACTGGGACAAGCTGAGGGTGTTTCACGCCGCAGCGCAAAAAGGAAGTTTTACGCACGCCGGAGAGGATCTTGGCATCAGCCAGTCGGCCGTGAGCCGCCAGGTCCACGCTTTGGAGTTGCAAGTGGGGGTGGCTTTGTTCCACCGCCATGCCCGCGGTCTGCTCCTCACCGAGCAGGGCGAGAGGCTGTTTGAAACCACCAGCCAGATTGCCCGCGAGCTCCAGGCCGTTGAAGGCGCGCTTGTGGACTCCCGCGACCGCCCCTCAGGCAATTTGAAGGTGACGACCACCATCGGCCTCGGCTCGTCATGGCTGTCGCCGCGGGTGAAGGAGTTCATCGAGCTTTATCCCGATGTGGATCTGACGCTGATCTTCGACGACAACGAGCTCGATATCGGCATGCGCGAGGCCGACATTGCCATCCGCTGGCGCCAGCCGGTGCAGCCCGACCTTGTGCAGCGGCGGCTCTTCACCGTTCACTTCCACGTCTATGCGGCCATGAGCTACCTGGAAAAGCACGGTGCACCCCGCTCCGTCGCCGACCTTGATGCGCACAGGATCGTCACCTTCGGCCCCAACCCGCCAAGCTATCTGCGCGAGTTGAACTGGCTGGAGATTGTCGGCAGGCCCCAGGACAATCCGCGACGCTCCTGCGTGCGGCTGAACAACATTTTGGCCATGCGCTATGCGGTGCGCACAGGATGCGGCGTCGGCACCTTGCCCGACTTCCTGGTCCAGGAGGACGACACCCTTGTGCGCCTCGATATTGGTGAAGCCACCCCCGCCTATGACCTTTATTTCTGCTATGCCGAGGAGTTGAGGAATTCCGGCAGGGTGCGCGCCTTCCGCGACTTCCTATTGGCCAAGGCGGAGTCCTGGCGGTTCTGAGCGTGCCTGAAGGAGCCAGCGGGCCGGCGCCCGCAGCCCGCTCCCCGCGGGCGCTCTGGCTCGATGTTGCAAGGGGCTGGGCCATCATCGCCATGGTGGTCTACCACCTTGCCTTCGACCTCACCTTGTTCGGCTACGTGGATTGGCCTGTGGTCAGCCACCCTTTGTGGCGTGGGTTTGCCGCATCCATTGCCAGCACATTCTTGTTCCTGACGGGGGTGAGCCTTGTTTACGCCCACGGGACAGGCATGCGCTGGCGCCCCTTCTGGCGCCGCTTTGCCGTCATTGCTCTGGCCGCCGGGGCAGTGAGCGTTGCCACCTATTTTGCCATGCCAAGCCCCATTTACTTTGGGATCTTGCACGCCATCGCCACCTTCAGCGTGCTGGCTTTGGCCTTCCTGTTTGCGCCTGTGGCGGTGACCTTGGTGGCCGCCGCCGCTGTGCTTGTCCTTCCCTTCGTCTACCGCGATCCATTGTTTGCTGCCCCGGTGTTCT
>JBCDCF010000343.1:0-4768 GCA_039182345.1 Pseudomonadota bacterium | reverse complement strand
GGGTTGGCGAAGATCTGCAGGCCAGGCTCCTGCAGCTCCATGCGCATCACCACCGAAAGGGCGCCGCCCACGAACCCCGCGAAAATCGCGAAGATCAGATACATCGTCCCGATGTCTTTGTGGTTCGTGGAGTAGACCCAGCGGCGCCACCCTGTGGGGCGACCGTGGTCGTGGGCGTGATCTGATGCCGCGTAGGCCATCAACGTCTCCGTTGGTTTATTGGGTGACCGCGCACGGCCACGGGTATTGCGGGCAACGCGCGCTCACCGGCGCGGCACCCATGCCGTTTATTGTGCGTCGAGCGCCGCGACGGCGTCTTCACGGCCTTCAGCCTGCCAGGCGACGAGCTGCGCCGATGCATCGCGCATGTTCGTCTTGGCGATCTCGGTCCACTCGGAGAATTTCTCCTCGCTGAGGACGTGGATCTCAATGGGCATGAAGGCGTGCAGACGCCCGCACAACTCAGAGCATTGTCCGTAGAACACGCCCTCTGATTCGGCGCGGAACCAGACCTCGTTATTGCGGCCCTGAATGGCGTCGGACTTGATGCCGAAGGCGGGCATCGCGACCGCATGGTTCACGTCCAGCGAGGTGACGAGCATGTGCACCACCTTGCCCACCGGCACGGCCAGCGCATTGTTGGTGGCAAGGAGCCGCGGCACTTCCGCGTCGGTGAGGTTGTACTCCTGCATCCTTTGCGCCCGCTGCTCATCGGTGAGCATGGAGGACGTCATGCGGATGGCCGCCAGCGGCTCGTCCATGAACTCGTAGTTCCAATACCACTGGCCGCCGGTGGCTTTGACCGTCAGCTCAGGGGTCGGAATGGTCGTCTCATTGTAAAGGAGGCGGAACGACGGAAAGGCGATCGCCACAAGGATCAGCACAGGGACCACCGTCCACACCACTTCCAGCATGGTGTTGTGGGAAGTCTTGCTGGGCTCTTTGTTGGCCTTCTGGTTGAAACGCAGCATCACGTAAAGGAGCAGTGCCAGCACGAACAGCGTGATGACGGTGATGATGATCAGCGTGTACCAGTCGAACCAGGCGATCTGCGCCATGATGTTGGTGGCGGACTGCTGGAAGTTAATGCCCCAGGGCTCTGGCTGGGCCGCGTAGGCCGCACCACCGACCAGGAGCGCCAGCGCCCCCAGCACAAAGGCCCAAAGCCGTCTCACCATTGACATCATTGTGGTTTCACCTCCGACCCGCTGGTTCGGCCAGAGCCCGCTCGCCATGCGCTGCGCGCTCTTCAGTTTTAGAATTCTTGTTGTCTAGCGGTACGGCCGATCCGTGTCGACCATCCGCCGTCCTCACACGGCCCGCAAATCGCCGCACCAAGGTGGACGCACATTGCAAGCCTATGGCACTGCCAATCCCATGTTCGGGCCGGTGGATGCAACCAAATCGTGACATCGTCACCGCCGATCTTTTTCGGGCTGCGGCAAGATTGGCACAAGCCTCATCGGCGGGCAGCGGAACGGCTCCATCGACACCCTGTGCGCGCCGTGCGAAAGGGTTCTGCGCCCAAAGCCGCACTTGTGCTACCACGAGCGCCGTAATGAGGAAGGGACGCGTATGGTGCCTCGCCTAAGTGTCGTGGCTGCAGCCTTTGCGGCCATCGTTTCATGTCTTGCCGCCGACATTGCCAACGCCCAGGGCCGTATTGTGGCCCGCCACGGGGACTGGCAGATCCGTTGCGAGCAGCCTGTCGGCGCGCCCGAGGAACAGTGCGCCCTTGTGCAAAATGTCGAGGCGCAGGACCGCTCCAATGTGGGCCTGACGGTGATCTTCCTGCAGACCGCTGACCGCCAGGCGCGGATCCTGCGTGTGCTGGCCCCCCTTGGTGTGCTCCTGCCTTCGGGGCTCGGCTTGTCCATCGACGAGAACGAGATCGGCCTTGCCGGCTTCGTGCGCTGCATGCCTGAAGGCTGCATTGCCGAGGTTGGCCTTGAAGACGGGCTGATCGACCGCTTCCGTGCCGGCACCACGGCCACCTTCGTCATCTTCCAGACGCCTGAGGAAGGGATCGGCATTCCGATCTCCCTCAACGGCTTCACCGAAGGCTTTGCAGCGCTCGACAATCCGCCTCCGCCCCCTGCGGAGACGGACGAAACCACCACCGCTGCCGCGACGCCGCGCCAGGCCGTGGCCACCACCGCGGAACCTGGCGACGCGCGCGCCACAGACGAGGTGGCAGGCTTTGCCGCACCTGACGAGCGCACAGAGCTTGACCGTCTGCTCGAGGACGAACTCTTCCCTTACGTGGCGGCGGCCGCCGGCGCCATCGTCCTCCTTCTTGGCGGTCTGGTGTGGCTTCTTCTGCGCCGCGGCAAACGGCGCAAGGCACCGCCGCTGCGCAGCCGCCCCACTCCGCCTCCCGAGTATGACGCGCCTTACGAGGATGACGAAGGCTGGGAGGAGGAAGAGGACGAAGCGCCGCTCCCCGCCCCCTCCGGTCGCACCCGGCGGCGAATCGCCCCGCCTGAGCCGGGCGAACGACGCCCGCCAAGGGTTGCCGCAGCGCCTCAGACGCGCCAACTTCAACAGGGTCACGAGCCGCCGCGCCTTGAACGCCCGCGGCCCGCAGCGCCGCGGTCCGGCGCGCCCTCTCAGCCCCGCGGTCCCCGTCGACCGCCGAAAGGTCAGCCGTCATGAGCGAGGACCTCCTCGGCCGCCATGGTCTCAATGAAGAGCGCATCGCCTCCATCGTTGGCGATTCCTTGAAAGACTGCGACGATGGCGAACTGTTCATCGAGCATCGCCAGTCCGAAAGCCTGATGTTTGACGATGGCCGCCTGAAATCGGCTGCGTTCGACACCATGGACGGGTTTGGCCTGCGCGCCGTGTGCGGCGAAGCCATCGGCGTTGCCCACGCCTCCGACGTGACGGAGGCCGCCATCGGCAGGGCCGCCGACACCGTCTCCACCGTGACGCGCAACCGCAGCGGCAAGGCCGATGTGGCGCCCATGCGCACCAACCGCGCCCTTTACCGCGACATCGACCCCATCGACGCGCCGGGTTTCGGCGACAAGGTGGGCCTTCTGGGCGAGATCGACGCCTATGCCCGCAGCCTCGACCCTAAGGTGCGGCAGGTGAGCGCGGCACTTTCGGCGGAGCGCCAGGTGGTCAACATCGTACGGAGCGACGGCATGCGCCTTGGCGATGTGCGGCCCCTCGTGCGCTTTTCGGTCAGCGTCGTTGTGGGCGAGGACGGCCGCCAGGAAACAGGCACCGTCGGCATGGGCGGGCGCGAGCCTTTCGAGCGGTTCATCACCGAGAAAAGCTGGAAAGGGGCTGTTGACGAAGCCCTTCGCCGCGCCCTCGTCAACCTGTCCGCCGTACCGGCCCCTGCAGGCACGTTCGATGTGGTGCTGGGTTCAGGTTGGCCAGGCATCCTCCTGCACGAGGCTGTGGGCCACGGCCTTGAGGGCGACTTTAACCGCAAGAAAACCAGCGCCTTCGCCGGCCTCATGGGCGAGAAAGTGGCGGCCCCAGGCGTCACCGTGGTGGACGACGGCACCATCGACAATCGTCGCGGCTCCCTCACCATCGACGATGAGGGCACACCCTCCCACTCCACCGTCCTCATCGAAGACGGGCGGCTGGTGGGCTACATGCAGGACCGCCAGAATGCGCGGTTGATGGGGATGATCCCCACAGGCAACGGACGCCGCCAGTCCTACGCCCACACCATCATGCCGCGCATGACCAACACCATCATGCGCTCGGGCGACAAGGACCCTGAAGAGATCCGCGCCGGCGTGAAGGATGGGCTTTACATGGTCGCCTTCGGTGGCGGCCAGGTGGACATCACCTCGGGCAAGTTCGTGTTTTCGTGCACGGAAGCCTACCGCCTGCGCGACGGCAAGGTGGCCGAACCCGTGCGCGGGGCCATGCTCATCGGCAACGGCCCTGATGCATTGACCCGCATCACCGCCGTCGGCAACGACATGGCCCTCGACGATGGCGTCGGCACCTGTGGCAAGGACGGTCAGTGGGTGCCTGTGGGCGTCGGCCAGCCGACCCTTCGCATCAACGCCATGACCGTTGGCGGCACGAAGGCTTGAACGGAGATACGATGAGCGCGAACGACCTTGCCCGCGAGGATCTGGCCACAGCCTTCCGCGTTGCCGCTTCGATGGATCTGAACGAGGGGATCTGCAACCACTTCTCCCTTGCCATGCCTGGGGAAGAGGAGCGCTACCTCATCAACCCTTACGGCGTCCATTGGAGCGAGATGCGGCCCGATCACCTCCTCCTCATCGACGGCGACGGCCAGGTGATGGAGGGCGATGGCGAGGTGGAGGCGACGGCCCGCTACATCCATGTGGCCGCTCACCGCGCCAATCCGCGCCATGCGGCAGTGCTGCACACCCACATGCCCTACTGCACGGCGCTGACGATGCTTGAAGGCGGCAGGCTGGAGATGGCCCACCAGACCGCTTGCCGCTTCCACGACCGCATCGCCTATGTGGAAGAGTTCGGCGGCCTCGCGCTTGACGAAGAGGAAGGCGAGTCCATCGCCACCAGCGCCAAAGAGGACAGCCACGCAGATGTCTTCTTTCTCAAACACCACGGCGTGACGGTGGGCGGGCCTTCCGTCGCCGAAGCGTTCGACGACCTTTACTATCTGGAGCGGGCGGCCCGGCAGCAGGTCATCGCCCAGTCCACAGGCCGGCCCCTGTCCATCATGCCCGATGCGGTGGTGGACCACACGGCGCGCCAGATGCGCCAGGTGATGAAGGTCCAGGCCGAGGAACACTTCACG
>JBCDCF010000342.1:0-4774 GCA_039182345.1 Pseudomonadota bacterium | reverse complement strand
GATCCAAAGGGTTGCCTGTCTGACCGAGGGCACCTTGTTCGTGAAGGTTGCGCACGGCGACGGTGCGCACACCAAGGCCGATGCGGGTGCCTTCGGGGACGGGAAGTTCACCGCCGCGGTTGGGCACGCCGGCCACACGGTCGAACTGGTAGAGGAGATCGGAAAACTCCGCACGGGATCGTTTGAAGCCTGTGGTGTTGATGTTCGCCACGTTGTTGGCGATCACCTCCAAGTTGGTCTGCTGGGCGTTCATCCCTGTGGCGGCGATGGCAAGGGCCTTCATGGCGCACTCCGTGAAATGACAAAGGGGACGGTTCGGCTGCACCCTGAGGGCGCAACCCGTGACGCCCGCAGGGGGGCGCGCCTTCGGTGGGTGGGCCTTGCGATGAGCGCGGCGGGGTCGCTCTGAAAGGCCGTTGAGCGGCAGGTCGTCGGTGTGGTGCGGAGCGGCGCGGGGCCGTCCCTTGCGTGCCGCAATTAGATCTGCATGCGGCTCACTTCTTGGTAGGCGGCGACCACGCGGTCGCGCACGGCGATGGCGGCGCGCAGCTGCTGCTCGGCCGTCATCATGGCGCGCACCACCTCCTGCACGGACGCGTCGCCCTTGACGCCGGAAATGGCGGCCGCCTCCCCTGCCTTCATGGTGTCGCGAGCAGTGGCCGCAATCCTTGCAAAGACAGCCTCGAAGCTGGGGTCGACGCCGTTTGCAGCGGCAATACCGGGGGTTACAAGGCGTTTGGCGTCCGTGCCTGTGACGCCGTCAAGACCGGAAATCATGATCCGCTCCTTAGAAGATCGATGGTCATGGAGACCATGGAGCGCGCCCGCTTCATCATTTGCAGGTTCGCTTCGTAGGACAGGTTGGCTTCCCTCATGTCAGCCATTTCGACGAGGAGGTTGACGTTGGGCATCTTCACCTCGCCTTGCGCATTGGCGGCGGGATGGCCCGGGTCATACTCAACGGTGAACGGTGTGTCGTCGACGGCGGTGCGCTTCACCTCCACCGTTAGCGCGCCAAGCTCACGATCAAGCTCTGCGCCGAACACGACGGTCTTGCGGCGGTAGGGGTCGGCCCCTTCGGTGCCGCCTGTGGACTGGGCGTTGGCAATGTTTTCCGACACCACGCGCAGACGGTAGGACTGGGCTTCCAACCCGGCCCCTGCAATGCGCGACACCATGGCGAGAGGATCAGCGCTCATCGGAAGGACACGCTTGTCAGGAGCATTCTGTGGAAGGTGCCGATGACGCTCATATCCAGTTGATGGCTGCGCGCGGTCTCATCGGCCTTCATCAACTGCTCATCCAGCGAAACGGTGTTGGAGGAATGGGTCACCTCCCACGCGCCGGCCTTGTCCACGTCTTCGGCCTGCATCTGGCTTTGGGTCAGCTCAAGATGCTGGGACCTTGTGGCGGCCATTTGCAGGCGCGTTGCGGCCATTTCGGTCTCGAACGCGGCAATGTCCCTGGCGCGGTAGCCTGGTGTGTCCGCATTGGCGATATTGCCGGCGATCGCCGCCTGGCGCGTCGACGCCCAGTTGGCGTGGCGATGCGCCAGTCCGAACACGTACAGCTGGTCTCCTGGCATTGTCGGCGCAACGTGCCCAACAATCATAACCGCCCCCCTTCATGTGGCCGGGGCGCCTGGCGCTCCGGTTGCGGCTCTCATTCGGTACGCTGTCACTGTAAAAGGGGCGGCTTGTGCGGGGCTGTAAGTAAAAGTGGTATGCCGATTTACGATGGGAACGCGGCGTTGCGCGCATCGGCGCTGTAGATGACGTAGAGGACCTGTGCCACCGCGCGGTAGAATTCTTCAGGGATGAAACGGTCCACATCGCTCGCATGATAAAGGGCGCGGGCAAGGGGTGGGTCCTCCACCACAGGCACATCATGCTTGCCTGCAATCTCTCTGATCTTCAGCGCCACCTGGTCGACCCCTTTGGCAATGACCAAAGGAGCACCGCCCTTGCCACGCTCATAGGACAGGGCGACGGCGAAGTGGGTGGGATTGGCGATGACGACCGTCGCCTGGGGCACGGCCGTCAACATGCGTCGGCGCGAGCGGTCCTTCTGGGCCGAGCGGATGCGGGCGCGCACGATGGGGTCGCCTTCGCTCTGTTTGATTTCGTCGCGCACTTCCCGCTGGCTCATCATCAAGTCTTTGCGCCACTTGAAGCGTGTCCACACAAGGTCGCCTGCCACAAGAACGATGATGGCCGTGCACACCACAGCCAGCAGTCTGATGGCGACCGATAAGATTTGCGCAGGCAACAACGCAGGGTCGATGAAGATGGCACGCACCACGCCAGGAATCTCGCCAGCAAGCAGGACGATGGCGACGGTGCCGACGATGGCGAACTTGGCGAACGAGCGGATGAACTCTGCCAGACCGTGACTGCCGAAAATGCGTTTTGCGCCGCCGGGAATGGAGATGCGCTCAAGCTTGGGGCGTATCCTCTCGCCAATGAGGCGCGGCGGTGCTTGCGCCACCGCCGCGATGATGCCGAACACAGCAAGGATGGCGACGATGGGAATGATGAAGAGCGCCGACGCTCGGTAGACGCCAAGGAAGAGTTGTGTGGCGTCCGTCCCGTCTTGGAGCCTGAAGCCGCCTGCGTCATCATGCAGGCGCGCCAAAGCATTGGTGAGAGCCTCCACTTGGCCAGCCAAAGTCAATCCGAGGACAACGAGGATGCCAAGGAGCGAGGCGAACGCGGGCGCCTCGCGCGAGAACGGGGTCTGCCCTTTCTTGAGGGCATCCTCGATCTTCTTAGGCGTTGCTTGTTCTGTGCGTTCAGAACTGTCGGGCTTTTCGCTCATCGCGACGGCGCGGCCCGCTTGGCGCTATTGCACCAAGCCACCGTCTTCGTCGCCCGTAGCAAGGTCGATTTCGCCGCGCTGACCCATGGCAAGGGCGAGATCGGTGATCTTGCGGCGTGCATCGTTGACCTCACGCTGGGTGGCAGGCTCGCCGGTGTTGAGCTCCTGCTCCACCATGCGACGGGTGCGCGAGGCAAGGCACGACAGGACCGTGTTGCGGAACGTGTCTTCAGTGCCCTTCAGCGCCATGGTGAGCTCACTGGTGTCCACAGCATCAAACAAAGTACTCAGCGATTTGGGGTTCAGTTTGACGATGTCGTCGAAGGTGAATAGGAGTGATCGCAAGATTTCCGCAGATTTGGGGTTGGTCTGGTGAATACCCTCCAGCACCCCTTCCATCTGCGTGCGCTCCATCTTGTTGATGATGTCGGCCATGCGCGCGTGACTGTCGCCGCCCATGTTGAGGGACAGGTTCACCATAAAGTCTTCATGCAGTGCTTTTTCGATGATTTTAAGTGCATCATCCACCACTGCCTTGGTGTTCAACATGCGCCGCGCCACGTTGTCGCGCAGGTCTTCGGGCACCTCCGCCATGATTTTGGCGGCCGCGGTCGGGTGAAGCTTTGACAGGACGAGCGCCATGGTCTGCGGGTGTTCGTTCAACAAATAAGGGACAAGACTTGCCTCGGAGACAGTGGAGATGCGGTCCCAGATGGACTGGTTCACCCGCCCTTCCATCTCGGCGATGATCTCGTCGATCTGGTCCTGGGGGAGGATGCCTTGAAGCATCTTTTGAACGTTGCCGGCATCGCCCACCAGGCCCGTCCCGGCACCGAACTGGTCGATGAACTCGTCCACGAGGGTTTCCACCTGCGTCAACGGCACGGGGCGAAGGTCGGCCATGGCGTGGGTGACGTTTTTTAGGTCATCCCGGTCAAGGTGTTTCATGACCTTGCCGGCAGCATCCTGGCCCATGGCCATCAAAACAGTGGCCACCTTGTCCATGGGGGACAAAGGGCGTTGGCGAACGGCGGGTGCGGGCGGCACTGTCAGGCCTCGGAGCCGACGCCGGGGCCGACGATCTCGGTCAGCGAGACGCCGAAGCGGGAGGAGTCGTCGTCCACCACCACCACTTCGCCGCGCGCGATGACACGGCCGTTGACGACAATGTCCACAGGTTCGCCCACACGGTGGTCGAGCGCCACCACCTGACCGCGGCCCAGCTTCATGAGGTTGGCAACGGGCATGGTGGCCGAACCGAGCACCACCTGCATCACAACAGGGATCCGCAAGATGGTGTCGATGCTGGGCTCGTCGGCGCCGCCCGCTTGGGGCTTTGCTTGGTTTGCCTTTCCGGCGGATGGATCGCTCGATCCATCTGAGGGGCGCTCAGCGTCGGCGCGGGCGGGCTTTTTGGTCTCTGGCTCGGACATGAGCGGGTCCCTTCACATGGGTCGTTGGGGCGGGCGAGGATCATCTCGCGCGGGATCGAGCACCGCCGTGGCGGCAAAAGGTATTGGTCTGGGCGGAGGCGAGGCGTGATTAGCCTGCGCGGCGGGCCGCTTCGGCAAGCGCGTTCCAGGTAACAGCACGGGACTGCCATGCGGGCGGCGGTGTCTCTGGCGCTGGTGTGCTGGCCTTCGGCGGGGTCCAAGGGAGCGATGTTGGTGATGCACCGGCTTTCATCGCCAGTTGCGCCCTTGCGGCACGCGCGGCGGAACTGCGCGCGGGCGCCGGTGTACCGGGTACTTGGGGGGCCGCTTGGGACGCCTCTGCCACGAAGACCGGTGGCCTCGTCGGAGAATGTGCCGCCTGATCCACCACAGGCGTGTGTGTGGTCGCAGAAGGCGACATATCTGGCGCTTGGTGGGCTTGCACACCGGCAGGGCGTGCGGCTCTGCGCAAACGCTCAGCGATGGTTGCAGCTGTGGTGCTTGCAGGGTTCGCCGGCGTTTCG
>JBCDCF010000341.1:0-4790 GCA_039182345.1 Pseudomonadota bacterium | reverse complement strand
CGGCATCGGTCGGTGGCGGCGCATCGTCGTCCACCACGGTGACGGTGGCGCTGCCGGTGCCGATGGTCGCCCCGTCCGCAGCGGTGATTGCGACGGTGAAGGTCTCCTGCGCCTCCTCCTCGGCATCGTCCACGAGGGGGATCGCAACGTTTGCCGTGACCGCACCTGCGGGGATCACCACCGTGCTGGGCCCACCGGCAAAGTCTGCCCCCGCAACAGCCGTTCCGTCGGTGGGGGAGAGGGTGAGGGTGACAGGCGCGGCGCTTGCCTCCGACAGGGTGAGTGTGAGGTTTGCCACCCCATCGGCCTCCGACGCGGTGACGCCTGCGATAGAAACAACTGGGTCGGCGGGCGGGGCCACATCGCCATCGATGATGGTCACGGTGCCGCGCCCGTCGCCAATGGTCGCGCCGTTTGGAGAGGATAGCACCACGTCGAACTGTTCGGTCCCTTCAGGGGCGGCGTCATCGATGAGGGCAATGCGCACCGTTGCCGTGGTGGTGCCTGCGGCAAACGTTGCCGTGGTGGTCAACGCCCCGTAGTCGCTGCCGGCGGTGGCAGTGCCGTTCTGGCTTGCCACATCCACCGAGACGGGCGTGGCCGCAGCCTCCGAAAGGGTGAGGGTGACGAACACCTCTCCGGCGCTTTCATCAACCGTTGTGTCGGCGACGGAAACGGAGGGAAGGGGCGTGCCTGCGCCATCATCGTCATCGGCAATCACCTGGTCCACCCGGGTGACCTCGCCGTTTTGGGTCAGAACAAGTGTGAAGGTCTCGTCGCCCTCGTCCACATCGTCGGGGAGGAGGGTGAGGGCAACGCTCTTCTCCCGCTCGCCCGGCTGGAAGGTGAGGGTGCCCGAGGTGGCCACATAGTCCTCACCGGCGGTGGCACTGCCATCCTCGGTCTCATAGTCGATGGTGACGACACCGCTCGCCGCCTCGTCGAGGCTGATGGTGATAAACGCGGTCACAGCGCCGTCGAAGGGCGTTGCCGTGTCGATCAGACCTTGGATCTGGGCAAGCTTCACAGGGTCGGGCGTTTGCCAATCGTCCTGAAGGATGCCGCCCGTGTCGCTGGAGTTGGGGTTGAACGACCACCAGATGAACCCGGGCCGCGCGTCACTCGCCTCAGGGTCCTTGGTGCCGTTGCGGTCATAATCGCCCTCGATATAGTCGACGATGGCATCGGCCCAGGCGCGGTCTTTGTCGGTCTGAAGGCGCGATCCCATCTCGCCGATGAGAACGGGCGCAATCCCCTCCTCGTGGATGTAGCCCCAATTCTCGCGAAACTTTTCGATGAGGTCTGTGCCGTCATTGAACCAGGGCTGGTCGAAGACCGAGGCCGGGTAGTCGTGCGGCGAGTAGACCACCTTGTCCACCTGGTTCAGCACCACCGGCCTGTCGCGCACCCCCTGAAGGTTGCCGCCCCACCAGTAGCTGTCGCCTTCGTAGGTGGCGACGCCCTCCACCACAATCAGCCAGTCGGGGGCATCCTGGTGGATGGCATTGCCCACCCGTTCCGCGGCGGTGGCAAACTGATCCCAGGTGGCGCTGTGGGGCTCGTTGACGATGTCGGCGCCGATGATGGCGGGATTGTCGCCATAGCGGGCTGCAAGGTTCTCCCACATCAGGACCCAGTCGTCTTCGCTAAAGTCGCCTTGTGTCCAAAGCCCGCTTTCGTTGGGCCCGCCACCTGGGTTGGCCCTATGATAGTCCAGCAGGAAGGTCAGCCCCTGTTCCGCCCCATAGGCGATGATCTTGTCCATGATCTCGATGGACGACAGACCCTCAAGGTCAGGGTTCAGGCCAAAGTCGATCCCGCCGGGGGCCACCTCGCCATTGACGGCGGCGGCGGAGAAGGGAAGGCGCACCAGGTTGAAGCCGAGGTCGGCAATCTGGTCCACCATGTCTTGCCAGTTGCGCGTCCACAGGCCGTGGGCAACGGCAATGTCGGTCTCAAAGCCGAACCAGCTCACGCCTGCGAATGAGACCGGGTTGCCGGCCCCGTCCACAATGGCGTTGCCGCTGGTGGAAAACGGACCGGACGCGGCGCCGCCAGGGTCGCCTTCTTCGGTGGTGGTGGCCTCCACGGTAAACGCCACGGTCTCGTCCACGGGCGGCGGGTCCACAGGCGTGGTGCCCCCTGTGGTGACGGCCACGGTCTCAATGGTGGTGTCGGTCCCCGCGGCGCGAAAGCCGAAGCCGACGCTTTGGCCCGCCGCAACATCCTCATTCCACGCCACAGGGGCAAGCACGTGCTGGGTGCCATTGCTGGAGATCAGTGTCGCGTTCCAGATCTGATCGATCTCACCATCGAATTCGATGGTGACGCGCCAGTCATTGGCCGTTGTTGTCGGTGTATAGGTCCACTCTGTGACGAAACCCGTCCCCCAGTTGTTGGTGACGGTGTAGGAAAAATCGGCCGTGGTCGTCATACAGTCTCCGGTGCACTGCGCGCGGTGGGCACACAGGTGATCGGTCGGTTCGTTTTGTTAAGGAATCCTGCCGAATGGTTAAGATCTGCGCCCGCGAATGCTTTGGCGAGACCCACAGTCGAGCCGCCCATTGCGGCACCCCCATGTCGGATCGTTGACCGATGCCATTAACTTTTCGCCCAATTTGTAACAATTTACAATTGCAATGATGGCGTCACGGCGACGTGGGGCGGTGGTGGACGGGCCCACGGCCGGCTTTTTTTGCGCAAGGACCGCCCATGCGGCTGTCCACAGTGTCGAAATCCACTAAGAACGCTATCTTCGCACAATAAGAGCGCCGTTTGGGCGCAGGTCTACGAGGGAGATTTTGGACAATGATCAAGCGATGGCTCGGAGCCGTCTCCGCAATGACCCTGTTGGCAGGTGTTGCCAACGCCGATGAACTGAAGATTGGCGCGCTGCTTCCCCTGACGGGCGACCTTCAAGCGTTCGGTGAAGCCAACCTCAACGGCGTGCGCCTTGCCGAAGAGCAGATCAACGAGGCTGGCGGCGTCAACGGTGCGCCCATTCAGCTTGTGGTGGCCGACACGCAGACGAGCCCCGTTGCGGGCGTCGACGCGGCCCAAAAGCTTGTGAACGTTGACGGTGTGCACGGCATTGTCGGCGCCATGGGCTCTGGTGTCACCATCCCTGTTGCCACCTCCGTCACGAGCCGTGCGGGCGTTGTGACCATCTCTCCGTCGGCAACCTCACCCACCATCACCACGCTGGATGACAACGGCTACCTGTTCCGCACCGCACCTTCGGATGCGTACCAGGGGGCCGCGCTCGCCAATCTCGTGATGGGCAAGGGGACGAAGACGGTCTCCATCATCTACGTCAACAACGACTATGGCGAAGGCCTCGCGAACGCCTTCCAGACCAACTACGAAAAGGCCGGCGGGTCGGTGGCCCAGTCCGTGGCGTTCGAGCAGGGCCAGCCGTCCTATCGCGGTGAAGTCCAGCGCGCCGCCCAGGGCGATTCCGAAGCGCTGATCGTCATCGCCTATCCCGAATCAGGCCAGGTGATTCTCACCCAGGCGCTGGAAGGCGGGCACTTCACCAACTTCATCTTCACCGACGGCATGAAGGACCCCGGCCTCATCGAACTGATTGGTGCCGACTTCCTTGACGGTGCCTATGGCACCATGGCGGCCGCCGCTGAAAGCCCGCAGCTTGCCGCGTTCGTGAGCGCTTATCAGCCCCGCTTCGGCGACCCGCTCGCCTACGTGGACGGCGCTTATGATGCGATGATGTTGATTGCCCTTGCTGCCCAGAAGGCCGGCTCCAACGACCGCACCGCCATCCGCGATGCGCTGCGCGAGGTGTCCAACCCTCCCGGCGAGGAAGTGGGCCCCGGCGAGTTCGCAAAGGCCGTCAGCCTCCTGAAGGAAGGCAAGGACATCAACTACCAGGGCGCTGCCGGCTCCCAGGACTTTGATGAGAATGGTGACGTTCCCGGCCGCATCGGCGAGTGGCGTTTCTCAGGCGACACCATCGAGGAGGTGGGCGAGGTCAAGTAAGACCGGCCGACCACACCACCCGAACCACAAGCGGGGCCTCGGCCCCGCTTTTTTTGTGACGCGCTATTGGCCCAGATAGTCAGCGTCCGACACAGGCTCCATCCAGGTGGCGTGGGTGCCACTGTCATCGTTTTCCTGGATGACGAGGTGGGTCATTGTGTTGTCGGACGTTGCGCCGTGCCAGTGCTTCTCGCCTGGGGAGATCCACACCGTGTCGCCTGGTCGAATGTCGATGCGCGCCTCGCCCTCGCTCTGGTACCACCCCACCCCCGACAGGACGTGAAGGGTCTGACCGAGGGGATGGGTGTGCCAGTTGGTCCGCGCCCCAGGCTCGAACGAGACGAGGATGGAGACGGCGCGTGAGGGGCTTTCGGCATTGGCGATGGGGTTTTGCCAGACGGTGCCTGTGAAGTAGGCCTCTGGCGCCCTGCGGCTCGGCCGTTCGCCGCTGCGCATGATTTTCATGGACATGTCCTCCGACGCGCGCGGTCAGGTCGCCGCGCTAATGGGGCAGGGCGGTCGATGACGGCCACCCTCCAAAGCCCCAATCTGGCACAGGAGGGCCGCGTCTCAACCCGCCGGTGCCACCGCTCGCGTTGGGGACGGGGTCAGCGCGGCGTCCAGGCGTCGTAGCCGGTGGAGATGCCGGCTTCGGGGTCCGGACGCAGGATGGACCCTTGGGGGCGGTGCGCGGCGGCGCTGCCTGTGTGGTTGGGCTCGTGGGGCTTTTCCCAGGGCTTGGCCACATAACTGGTTTCGGTCGGCGGCGTGTCGCCCAGATGGTGCATCCAGCG
>JBCDCF010000340.1:0-4806 GCA_039182345.1 Pseudomonadota bacterium | reverse complement strand
GGGGGAGGTCCCGGTCACCGCCACCTATGCAGGCCTTCGCCCGGCAACACAGCATAAGGACTACCAGATCACCCACCAGGATGACCGCCGCTACGTGAGCGTCGGCGGCATCCGCTCCACCGGCCTCTCGTCAGCCCTTGGGGTGGCCGAAGCCGTATGGGCAAGGCTTGCCGCCGCGCACACCCCTATCGACGCGCCGATGTGGCCGGAGCCGCCGATGCTGGCGGACGATGCGGTGCGGGACTGGGCCAAGGACGGTCACGGCGGCATCGTGTGTCACTGCGAGCTTGTGACCCGGCGGGAGGTGGAGGCAGCGCTCACGGGGCCGTTGCCGGCACGCACCCTTCAAGGACTGAAGCGGCGCACACGGGTCACCATGGGGCGCTGTCAGGGTTTTTACTGCCTCGGCACCCTTGCGGAGATCACGAAGGCCCGCCTCGCCGTTCCCATCGCAGAGCCGGTGGAGGGGTGAGCCAGCCTGACGTTTTGATTGTGGGCGGCGGACCGGCAGGCCTTGCAGCGGCGTGTCGGCTGAAGGCGCTCGGCGTCACCGATGTGCGGGTGGTGGACAGGGAGGAGGCCCTCGGGGGCGTTCCGCGCCACTGCGGCCACTACCCGTTCGGTGTGCGCGAGTTCGGCCGGTTGATGAAAGGCCCCGCCTACGCCCGCCGCCTGGTGGACCAGGCTGACGCAAACGGCGTGACGCTCTGCCCCAAGACAGCGGTGGTCGCCGTGAACGAGGGCGGCGCCGTCACCCTTGCCAGCGACCGTGGTGTGGAGCGGGTGACGCCAAAGCGCCTCCTCCTGGCGACCGGGGTGCGCGAAACCCCCCGGTCAGCCCGTCTCGTCGGTGGGGCACGGCCGCAGGGTGTTTTTACCACAGGCGCGCTGCAGAGCCTTGTGTACCTTCATCGGATGCGCCCCTTCAGGCGGCCGGTGATTGTGGGGACGGAGCTTGTGTCCTTCTCCGCCATTCTCACCTGCCGCCATGCCGGGATCGTGCCTCAGGCCATGATCGAGGAAGGCCCGCGCCCCGTCGCATTTGCCGCTGCGGCCGGTTTGCCAGCGCTCCTTCGCATCCCCCTCCTCACCAGTACCCGTGTGAGCCGGGTTCTTGGCCTACGCAGCGTTGAAGGCGTGGAGGTGATGGGGGAAGACGGTGCCGTGCGCACCCTTGAGGCAGACGGCGTTCTCTTCACAGGCCGCTTCGTGCCGGAGGCGACGTTGGTGCGTGGTTCGCCCCTTCTCCTCGACCCTTTGACCGGCGGGCCCTTCGTGGATCAACACGGCCGCACATCCGACCCCGCGGTGTTTGCTGCCGGCAACCTCTTGCGACCGGTGGAGACGGCCGGGTGGAGCTTTCGGGAAGGGCGTTCCGTGGGTGACGCCATCGCCTTGAGCCTTAAGGGCCGCTTGCCCGATGGCCGGGGTGTGGCGGTCACAGTGGCGGGTGACGCGCTCGCCTACGCCATGCCCCAGAGGCTGACGGCGGGTAAGGCGGCCCTTCGCACTCTCCAGCTGCGAGTGTCGCGGTCTGTGAAGGGCACGGTCCGTCTCACGCAAGGCGAGGGCGTTCTGGCGGAGAGGCAGGTGTCGGCGCGGCCGGAGCAGCGCGTCCTCTTCATCGTCCCCATGGCGAAGGTGGACCTTGATGGCCCACCTTTGCGCGTAACGGTCGAGGAGGGTGGTTCGGCAGGCTGAGCTAACCCTCGCGCTCTGCCGCCGTGTCTTCGGGGGCGTCGTCAGGTGGTGTGGCCGCGGCCGTCGGGGTGGTGGGATCGGCAGGCCCGCACAACCCTGCGCCATTGATCAGCCCCCAACCGAAGACGGGGTCGCGCCCATCCTCCCCAAGGTCCTCCGCCATCTCCTGAAGGTGGCCGACGGCTCGGTCCACATCACCATCCTTCTTCATGATGGCAAGCCCCAGGGCGGCAGTGGCAAACGGGGCAGCGAAAGAGGTGCCTGTGCGCGGCTTTGCCCCCCGCAAGGAGGCCGCTGTCCAGACCTTCACGCCAGGGGCCGAAAAGTCCACATGCTCGCCCCTGATGGCACGGCGATAGACGCGCCGGCTGTCGTCGATGGCGGTCACGGCGACCACACCCTCATAAGCGGCAGGGTAGGCGGCGGGGGCACGGGGGCCCTCGTTGCCGACGGCAGCCACAAGCGCAACGTCCTGATCCAACGCGCCCTCCACGGCCTTCTCCAACACCGCGTTGGCGGGGCCTGAAAGGCTGAGATTTGCCACGTGCGCGCCCTTCTCGAGGACCAGCTCCATGGCGGCGACCAGGCGGAAGGCGTCGCTGCGCACACGGCCGCGCTCATCGTTTTGGAACGCGTCCACCGCAATCAGCTTGGCCTGGGGCAAGAGCCCCTGGATACGCCCGTCGCCTGAACCGACGAACAGCGCGGCAACCGCCGTCCCGTGGGATTCCTTGGATTGGCGTTTCGGCCCGTCGAGCAAGGAAATCAGTTCGACGTCGGCGGCGGAAAAGGCGATGTGGTCGGGATTGACCCCTGTGTCGATCATCCCGACGGTGAGACCGTTGCCGCAGTTGGCCCGCTCGTCGGTGACCGGCCAACGCACCAGGCCGAGATTGGGGCAGGCAAGGCCTTCGCATTCGGCGATGGCGCTTGGCGTATAGACGTGGTTGAAGTCGATCACCGCATCGGGCGCTGCATCCCTCACCGCCTGGCGGGCGGTTTCAAGGTCGGTGCCGTCGGGAACGGACAGCCGCACCAGCGGGCCTGGCAGGACGGATAGCTCCACCGATTGAAGGACGGTGTAGCCATCGGCCACCAAAGCTGCGAGCGCCGGTGCGCCGATGTTGAGCGCCACCAGCTCATCGGGGATTTGCACGGGAAGGGCAGGCACCGGGGCAGCACGCACCACGCGGGGCCGCTGCCGCACGGCGCGGCGGCGCACGGGACGCTGGCGCTGGACCCTGCGCGGGCGTGTCACCCGCCTCTGGCGCTGAACCCTTGGTTGTGTCGTGCGCGGTCTTGTGAAAATGATGCGGTCGCCGCCAGGATCGTTGCCGCCCTGGTTGGCCCCGCCAGTGTTGCGGCCGCCATTGTCCCTGCCGCCATCGCTGTCGCTATCGCCGCCATTATCGTCATCGGCAAGGGCAACCCCGCCGAAAACTACTGCAAAGGGGGCTGCGGTTGTGCTGTCTTGCCCGCCGCTGATCAGCCCTGCGGCCACCACAATGGCCACCCCAAGCGCAACGGGGCGCATAAAATGCCTATACCAAACGCGATATGAAAACATGATGCTGTGACTCTCCTTAGAGGTCCTGCGTACCTTGCCAACGACTGGCCAGTTGGAAATAACTGGTGATTGCGCACACGATTCCAACACAAGGCCGACGGAGACCGAGTGAGCCCTCAACGCGAAGCCATCGGTCCCATGCTGATCGCCTTCCTTCCTTCCATGAGGCGGTTTGCGATCTCTTTGACCCGATCGCCCGACAAAGCGGACGATTTGGTGCAAAGTGCCTGTGAGCGAGCGCTGTTGAACGCTGAGAGTTTCCAACAAGGAACGCGCTTCGACGCTTGGATATTCCGCATCATCCGAAATCTTTGGATCGATTCTTTGCGGCGCACCAAAACCCAGGCGAGCGTGCCCCTTGACGACGAGCAAGAACCCATGGGCGCTGACGGCGAGGCGGTGGTGGATGCCCGCCTTACCCTTTCAGACACCGCCAAGGTGATGCTCCAGCTCCCCGAAGAGCAGCGCGAGGTCCTCATGCTTGTGTGCGTTGAGGGGATGTCTTACGCGCAGGCCGCGGATGTGGTGGGTCTGCCAGTGGGGACGGTCATGTCCCGCCTTGCGCGCGGGCGCACCAAACTTGCCGCCCTTTTGGGGGAGGCGGGAATAAAGCCGGCGAAGGGCCGTTCCTCTCCCGCAACAGGTGAAACGTCATGAGTGATGGATCAGCGGGACCAACCGATGAAATGTTGATGGCCTATGCCGACGGCGAGACATCGCCTGCCGAAACCGATGTGGTGGAGGCGGCGATTGCGTCCGATCCGGCTGTGGCTGAGCGCTTTGCGGTGTTTGCCGAGACCAGAGCGCTTGCGCAGGCGGCGTTCCCAGCGCACGAGCCGGTGCCCGATGCCCTGCGCGATGCCGTGCGGGCCATGGTGGACGCCGATGCGCAGGAGCGTGCCAGCGCCCACGACGCCGCGCAGGACGAGGACAACGTTGTGGCGTTCGCGCCCCGTCCCCGTCCTGCCGCCACTGCACCGCCGCGCCGCAGCCAGACCATGATGGCGATGGCGGCCAGCGTCGTTGCCGTGGCGGTGGGTGTGGGGGCCTATTTCGCAGGGGCAAGCAGCGTTGCGCCGCCCGGCGATCACACAGGGGTCGCCACCCTTGCAGGCCTTGATCTTGCGCCCACCCTTGCAACCCTCCCGTCGGGGGAAAGTACGGACCTTACCGGCGACACACGCTTCACCGCCGTTGCCGCATTCCGTGACGGTGCAGGGGCCTTGTGCCGCGAGTTCGAGGTGGATGGGAGCGGTGAGCGCGTGCTCGGCGTTGCCTGCCACAGGGACGGCGACTGGCGGGTGGACTTTGCCGTCGCAACGCTTCCCGCGAGCGACAGCTTCGTGCCGGCATCCTCCACCGAAACGCTGGATGCCTACCTCACCACCGTCTCTGCCGAGGCCCCTTTGGAGCCCGAGGCGGAAAGCGAAGCCTTAAAAGCCCTGTCCGGCAACTGAGCTTGCCGGACACTCCGTAAGCCGGCGCCCTCGCCGCCGCCACGTGAAAACGCCGCGCCCTTTGCAAAGGGCGCGGCGTTT
>JBCDCF010000339.1:0-4811 GCA_039182345.1 Pseudomonadota bacterium | reverse complement strand
TCACGGTCTGCCGCGGGGGCACCTGAGCCCCCGCCTAGGCTGGAGACACCTGGCACCTTTGCGCGAGTTGCAAAGGCTGCGCCTCAACCGGTCGTTTCGAGCGCAAGGGGAATTGGGTCGCCAGTGCCGCTACGGTGAATGAATTCGCCCGTCTCATCAAAGCGAAACACCTCGCATTGCCAGTGCACCAGCACCGACGGAAATGCTTCGCGGGCCAGTCTCGCCGACGATAAGATGTTGTCGATCACACGACTTCGATGGCGATCGAAGTCGGAAAGATTGAGATAGGCAAGAAGCCCTACATCAGGCGAATACCACTTCGCAATCTTCCCCTCTATCCTCGGCTTTAACTCGCGAAGCGTGCAGTAGGTCCGGGCGGCGATCAGTCGACCAGATGTTGAAGGAAGATGGTCCTCTACCTTTAGCGACTGATACTCATCGCCTCGCTTGCGACCAAGTCGATCCACTTCAACAATCTCGTACGCGCGTCCATTGCCTCCCCAAGACAAGACGCAATCGGGTCGATCAGCCGCCACCATCTGAACCGTGTCTGCACCCACAATGATCGCCGTGTCAGCCGCCACCCAAGCCTCGAGGATGAGGTTCATGTTCGATTGCTGAAAGAACTCATAGCCCATCGCCTCCCAGACGCTGCCAACAATCTCCTTGAGGTTGACTGGGTCGGTCTCCTCCAGGATGCGAGCATTCACTCCAGACAGCTCTGTCTTGCTCAAACGCCGATGTTCCATCGCTAGCCTCCATCCAACTCGTCTTGCCGCTTGGGCGTGCCGATGCCTTACCGCTCTTGCCGACGGCACAGGGCCGCTGCCGGCCGCAATTCCCAGTCTTCACACAAGTCCCAATTGACCCATCGCAGTCTGTGCAACCGCCCATCCTGCGGCGGCGCTGCGGCTTGAACGCTGTCCGCAAGGGGTCCATTCTTCCCCGCCGGGAGCGGCCAGCGTACCTGCTCTCGGCCAAAAGAAACGGCCAACAAAACCCTTCGGAGGACGCCTAGCAAACTAAGGGTCTCGCCCCTTACGGCCGACGCCGCCTGTGCAACAGCCGCCGAAGCGCACGAATGGCGCGGCTGGACCATCGATCCGCCCAGCTATCCCGTCTTCACAGGCATGGCGCATTTTGCCGAACACTTTGCCGCGCGCTCGGATGGTGAGTTCATCGCGAAAGTCTTCCATTCAGGCGTTCTGAATGATCAGCCAGATGCCATCGAGCAGGTACGCGAAGGGGCCCTCGACTGGGTCGTCTTCACCTTCGACCCCCTCGATCCCGTCGCCCCTGAGGTCAACGTCACCTTGCTCTCCTTCATCTTCAAATCGGCGGAGCGCATGCACGCCATCGTGGCCGGCCCAATGTCCGGCGAGTTGGATGGCATGCCACCCCCATGGCCTACACTTATGTCTTCCAGGCACGGCAAACCGGTATGATCGACAGGGCGGAGGACAATGACCCTTCGCACGAAGCCTCAGGTCACCACGAGGCGGCTCAGTTTTTGATCCAAGGCCCATCGCCTCATCCTTCCAGAGTTGGCTTTGCATGAACAAAGAGCGGTTCGACAGCCCCTCGGGCGACCAGCAGACCCTGTTGAAGGAGATCGGCCGGGCGGCGACCGAATTTCAGCGCAAGGAGTGGGCTGAAGTGGCAGCGAAGTTCAAGGAAACCGTCCTCGCCGCCGGCGTGGCAATCATCGAGATCGAGGACAAGGCTCCTTTCCGGCTGCTTACAGCCCTCGATTGCGAAAAGCTCCTCGCCGCCAATCCTGACCTCGTGGAGCGTGTCGAAAAAAGTCCGCGCGGCACAGGAGCAGCGCTGCCATGCGGCGTGAAGGCCACCGCGCAGACAACGCGGTCAGTGTCACCGTCGCCTTGTCCATCGCAGGGATCGTCATCCCCCATCCCACAACATCATCCTGTTTGCGGTGGTGGCCGGCGGCGGTACTTCCGTCTCTCAACTCTTCTTCTGCGGTATGCTGCCAGGGATAGACATGTGCCTGTTCCTCGCCGTGGCGGCTTAATTTGTGTGTGGCGTCCTGTCGGGCATCTTCACGGTGGCGGAGTGAGGGGTGATCGGCGCCATCGATACCCTTGTGGTTACAGCCCTCTTCGGCCGCGGACTCGCCTGACGGGTTTTCGTCACCGCCGTCACCCGTTCTTCAAAGACGACGGGGCTCATGAGGACCCTTGTCGGCTGCGCGACCGCCTTTGCCGACATCCTTGCCGTCTACCAGGTGCCCTTGCAACCGAGGGCACTGATGACCTCCATCGTCGACAATCTCATCATTGTCATTCTTATCATCAACCTCATGCTTCCCTTTGACGGTATCGTGGTGGACATGGCCGCCCTCATCCTCATCACGACCCCCACCTTTCTGCCCATCGCGGTGGAGATCGGTATGGACCTTATCGGGTTCGGCATCGTTTTGATGATGAGTCTTGGTCTAAGTCCGCTCCCCCATAAGCGCGTGCCAGTACGTGGGTTGCGCCATCGGCGTGGTGAAGATCGAAAAGGCCGTCGCCTCCATCTGGCCGTTTTATCTGGCGATGCTCGCCGCCCTTCTCCTCACCACCTATGTGCCGGCCATGTCTTTGTGGCTGCCGAGCCTTTTGTTTTGAGCGATTCATGACCCTCACAGCGGGGCGCCCGTCGGGTTGGCTCGTCACAGGCGCACAGGCCAAGCGCATCCTTGCCATCGGCCTTCCCATTGTCGGCGGCATGCTGAGCCAGAACGTCCTCGACATTGTCGACACGCTGATGGTGGGCCGGCTCGGCGCCGCCGCCCTTGCGGCCGTCGGGATTGCCTCCTTCGCCAACTTCCTCGCCGTCGCGGTCCTCGTCGGGCTTTCGGCAGGGGTGCAGGCGGTGGTGGCCCGGCGCAAAGGCGAAGGCCGCGAGGAGGACATGGCCGTCCCCCTGAATGGCGGTCTCTTGTTTGCGGTGATTGTCGGCGCCGCCATCACCGTCGTCGGTCTCATGATTGCGCCGACCGTCTACCCGCTCCTTGTCAATCACGACCCCGATGTGGTCGCCCAAGGCGTCCCCTACTTCGAGGCACGGCTGGTGGGCGCCATTGCCATCGGTCTCAACTTTTCCTTTCGGGGATTTTGGTACGGGATCGGCGAGACCAAGACCTACCTCAAGATCATCCTCACCATGCACGCGGTCAACGTGGTGGTGAGCTACGTGTTGATCTTCGGCCCCTTCGGCCTTCCGGCCCTCGGCACCCTTGGCGCAGGCATCGGCACCACCTTTGCCCTTTATGTGGGGACGGTGCTTTACGCCGTCCTCACATTCCGCCGCGCCAGGCCCATGGGGTTCTTGAAGCGCCTGCCCAGGGGCGCAACCGTCCGCTCCCTGTTGCGCCTGTCGATCCCCTCAGCGGTGCAGATGCTGCTATTTGCCGGCGGGCTTACGGCTTTGTTCACCATTGCAGGGCTTGTGGGCGTTGCCGCGCTCGCGGTCTCCAACGTCCTTGTCAATCTGTCGAAGATCGCCGTCCTGCCTGCCATGGGCCTTGGCATGGCGGCAATGACGCTTGTGTCCAACGCCCTTGGCCGCAAAGACCCTGACGAGGCCAACCGCTGGGCCTGGCAAACAGTGCAACTGGCCCTTGTGGCGGTGACCACCGTCGCGTGCATTCTCCTTGCGGTGCCCGAAACCGTCCTGCGCGTCTTTACCGATGATGCGAGCGTCATCGACGCCGGTGTCCTACCCATTCGCATTGCAGGGGCAGCCCTTCTGATCGAAGCGTTTGCGGCCGTTATGGGGAACGCCCTCACCGGTGCGGGGGCAGCGCGCCTGACGATGGCGGTCAACGGCCTTGCCCAATGGGTCCTCGGCCTTCCCCTCGCCTACCTCTTGGCGGTGTCGTTTGACCTTGGCGTGGTGGGCATTTGGGTGGGCTGGTCGGCAAGCCGCGTTGTCACGGCGTTTGCTCTGACGGCGTTTTGGATGGCAGGCCGCTGGCGAACCATCACCCTTTGAAGGCGCTGAGGGGGCGGATCTGCCGGCCCTCAGCGTCGAAGTTTTCAGGGGCCAGCCACCCATCCATGGCAGCGCGCAGCTGCGGCCACTCCCCATCCACCATCGCAAACCAGGCGGTGTCGCGGTTTGCGCCCTTCACCACCATGTGCTGGCGGAACACCCCTTCAGGCTGGAAGCCAAACCGCTCCGCCGCCCGCTTCGAGGCATCGTTGGCGTTGTTGCACTTCCACTCGAACCGCCTGTAGCCAAGGTCATCGAACACATGCCCTGCAAACAGGCGGATCATCTCCGTTGCAGCTGGCGTGCGCTGTAAAAGGGGGGTGAAGCAGATGTGCCCCACCTCGATGGTCCCATGCTCGGGGTTGATGCGCATGAGGCTTGCCACCCCCACCGCCTCGCCGCGCACCGCGTCCACCACCGCAAAAAACTGCGGGTCCTCGCTTACCGCCTGGCGCTCAAGGTGCGCCCGGTACGCCTCTTCGGTGTGGAACGGTCCGTAAGGAAGGTGGCGCCACAACACCCCGTCCGGGTCTAGGGTGGTGTGGTGGGTGTATTGAGAGGGCCCATGACGCGCCGGGTCCAGCGGCTCCAGGGTGCAAAACCGCCCTTTGAGGGGCGTGCGCCCGGGCCGCTGCCGCGGTGTCCATGTGGAAAGATCGACCGTCACGCGGCCGACTTTACAACGCTTTCCCGTGCCATGCGAAGAAGGATCGACAGGTGCGCGCGATCGTTGGGGGACAAGTCCCCAAACAGTTCGGCCACCCACTCCTTGTGCCTGCCCGCCACCTCGCCGAAGGGTGAAGAGTTCTTCG
>JBCDCF010000338.1:0-4821 GCA_039182345.1 Pseudomonadota bacterium | reverse complement strand
CGTTCATCAACTTCTTGATCTTGGCGCGATCATGGGCGACGGGCCAGCCGACGCCCTCTCGCGCGCGGTGTACGCCGCGTGGAAACCGGCGCAGATGGCAAAGGTGCTCGACCGCTGGCTGATGGAGCGATTGGACGCCACCATCCCCGTCCCTGAAGGTCGACGCCTCGCTGCGGCGCACAGGGTTCTGCATGACGGCGGATCCGTCGCGCAGGCGGCGGCAGCAGCCGAGATCAACCGCCGGCAATTGCAACGGTGGTGCCATCGACACGTGGGCGTCGGGCCCAAACCACTGGCTGATCTTGAGCGTCTGCAGAAAAGCCTGCGAACAGTTCAGACAGCTCAAGGTGATGGCGCCGCAGGATACAGTGATCAGGCCCACCAAATCCGCACCTGGAAGCGGCGGCTCGGTGTGACGCCAGGGGCCTATCGGCGCACTGGACGGTCCCCCCTGGCTGCCCATTTCGGGTCAAGGTCCGCCGGTGCATCAACGCCTTTCTACCTCTGACCGCCTTTGTCCCATTCGTTCAAGACGCCCCCGTCACCGTGCACCAAACTCCTGGGCGAATGCGACAGGAGATGGGCCCATGGCTGCAGAGGATGGACAGGACGTGCCAGGCGAGGCCGCCCTTTATCGCGACGGCGAGGCCGTGTTCGAGGGCTATGTGGTTGCCCCCGACCATGGGGTGTCGAAACGACCGTGCGTTCTACTCGCCCACGACTGGAGCGGGCTGACCGCGCCCACCAAACACCTGGCGAAACGCTACGCCAGTCTTGGCTACACCTGCTTTGCTGTGGATGTTTACGGCCAAGGCGTGCGTGGGGACCCTGTGGGGGACAATCAGTCTTTGATGGCCCCGCTCATGGAGGACAGGCACCTCTTGCGCCAACGCCTCCTGGCAGGTGTTTCAGCGGCAAGGACCCACCCCCGAGTGGACAGCACGCGTCTGGCGGTGGTGGGTTATTGCTTTGGCGGCCTGTGTGCGCTGGATCTTGCACGGGTCGGCACGCCGAACCTTAAGGCCGCGGTCAGCTTTCATGGTGCGTTGCAGGCCGCGCAGGACGAGAAACCATCCCCGATCGACGCAAGCGTTCTCCTCCTTCACGGATGGGACGACCCGATTGCGCCACCTGAGGACGTCCTTGCCATCGCCGCGGAGTTGACAACGGCGGGCGCCGATTGGCAGCTGCACGCCTACGGCCACGCGCAACATGCCTTCACATTTCAGGACGCGAGGTTCCCCGAACGGGGCATTGTCTACGACCATGCGGCCGACACCCGCTCTTGGGCCGCCATGCGCACACACCTTGCCGCCACGTTGGACAGCAAGCCCCTTGGCCCCGTCAGTGCACCTTGAGCGGTCCCCGTCCGCAGCGCCCTCGCCCCACGGCCGTTTGGGCTCCTGAAGCCGCGCGTCGGGTGGGGAGCGTTGCCACCGCGCCCTTTCCCAGCGCGCCACACGGCACATGCTCCTGGCTGGCCTGATCTGACGTGTGAGCCTTCCTCAACGCACAGACCAAGCTTCTAATCGGTTGGCTTTAAGCGCTCGCGCCACTCAGCTTTCATTGTATTGTCAGCCTTATGGATTAAGTCATTTTTCCAAACGATTGCGCTTCGTCAATACCTTAATGATTGATCAGACTGTGGCTGGCTTATCGCAAGACCGACCCCTCGCCATCCGCTACAACTGTCCTATTCATAAACAAACCTAACAATCCGAACGAGCCGATCGATGCAGTCAGGCCCTCCTCGCGGAGAGCAACGGCATTGAGACGGACGTCATAAGGAGGGACCATGCGGACCATCTGCCTTGCACTCGCGATTGCCGCCGCCACCGGCCTGGCTCATACCAAGGCCGTCGCCGACGAGCCCATCACCATCACCTTCAGCCACTTCCTGGGGCCGAACAGCTTCTTCCAGGAGGACGTTGTGGAGCCGTTCGCGCGGGAGTTGGAGGAGCGGGCCGGCGGCACGGTAAAGGTCGTCACCTACGCCAACGATTCTGAATGGGGCGGTGTGCGCGATCAGGCCACCAACGTTGCCAATGGCGATGTGGACATTGCCCTTGGCCTGCGTGGTGCGGAAGGCGACCGCTTTCCTGGAACATCGGTGATCGAACTTCCTTTCCTTGTGCCCGACGCCAAGGCAGGCTCCCTCGCCCTGTGGGACCTTTATGCCTCCGGCGGGCTTGGCGATGAGTACGATGACTTCAAAGTTCTTGCCCTCTTCGTCCACGATCCCGGTCTGGTCCACACGACGGAGCGGCCCGTGCGTTCCCCTGACGACATGACCGGACTGTCCCTGCGCTCGCCAAACCGTACCGTGTCCGCGGCGCTGGAGCATCTTGGCGCCGTCCCCGTCGTCCTCCAGGTGGACGAGGTGATGAACGCTGTCTCGGACGGGCGCATCGAAGGGATCGTGACCAACTGGGGCAACCCCTTGCAAGGGTTCACCGATGTGATGAAGAACCACACGGATCTAAAGTTCTACACATCCGCCTTCTTCATCGTCATGAACAAAGAGCGCTATGAAAGCTTGCCCGACGACGTCAAAGCCCACATCGATGCCATGAGCGGCGAGGCACTGACCGCGCAGTTGGGAGACCTTTGGGCCAAGTGGGCCGCCCCCGTGCGCGCCGGTGCCGATGGGCCCGACAACACCGTCCTCACCCCAGACGAGGCCACCATGACCGCCTGGCGTGAAGCCCTTGCCCCAGTGACGGACGCCTACCTTGAGGAGCTGTCCGCCCAGTTCCCCAACGCCCGCGACGCCTATGCCACCGTGCAAGAAGCCCTCGCGCCTTAAGCGCCGCGCCAAGACCAAGATCCGCTCGATTTGAAGCAAATCGAGCGGGACTTGCGCTAGGCAAGAGGCAGGAAGGTGAGGAGGTCGCCCGGTGCGACCGCCTCGCAATCGGCGGGGAGAAGGAGGAGACCATCGGCGGCCGCCAAAAGTGCGATACGGGCGGAGTAGGACCGTGTCATAACTTCCACCTCGGTGCGCCCTAGGGCATCGACCCCAGTGATGCGCGCCGGCCGGAACTCGCACCGGCCGGGACGCCGCGTCAGTGAGAAGCTTGCCGCCACCAGCGTGCGGCCGGGCGCCGTATCAGCCATACCAGCGCGCTTTGCCGCAATCTGCGCCCCAATCGCCATGAAGGTGATGAACGCCGACACAGGATTGCCAGGAAGGCCGATGTAGATGGCCTCCCCCATCTTGCCCACGGCTAGCGGTTTGCCGGGCTTCATGGCAACGCGCATTGCGTGGATGTCACCGCCCACCTCGCGAAACACCCTTGGCATGTGGTCCTCATCACCCACCGACACGCCGCCTGTAGAGATGACGATGTCCGCCGCGCGTGCAGCTTCAAGGAGGGTGGCGGTCAACGAGGCGGGGTCGTCGGGGACTGCGCCCAAATCCGTCAGTGCCACATGGGGGTGCGACAGGGCCGCCCGCAGCATGAAGCGGTTGGAATTGTAGATCTGCCCTGGCCCCAGGGGATCGCCGGGCGCCACAAGCTCAGAGCCCGTGGAGAACACCGACACCTTCAGTTTGCGCCTGACAGGAACCCGCGCCATGCCGACGCTTGCAAGGGCAGCCGCCTCGCGGGCACCGATGACCATACCTTCGGTGAGGATGGTGCCGCCTTCGACAAGGTCCTCCCCCTTGCGGCGAATGTTGTTGCCCTGTCGCGGGATGGCCGTGACGACAATGGCCCCGTCCTCGCGCCCCACATGCTCCTGCATGATGACGGTGTCCACAAACGGGGGGACGGGAGCACCCGTCAAAATGCGAAGAGCCGCGCCGGCGGGCAGTTCGTCCGGGACGCCATCGCCGGCCGCAATCCGCCCGACAACGGGAAGCCGCCATGGGCCTTCGCCCTTAAGGTCTCTTGTGCGGAGCGCGTAGCCATCCATGGCCGAATTGTCGAAGGGCGGCAGCGGGATCGGCGTCGTCACAGGGTCGGCGAGGACGCGGCCCACAGCGTCTGCAAGGGACACCTCCTCAATGCCCACAGGCGTCTGCGCCAAAGCCAGCCCACGGGCAAGTGCCACATCGACGCTGATCAAGCGGCCCATTTCTGGGGCATCGGAGGCGCAAGGGTCGGGATCAGGAGCAAGCGCTGTCATCATGGTGTTCCTGCGGCGCCGATCTCGTCCGGCCCGATGCTGCATTCAAGGTTTCGCAAGAGCCCGTCCTTCAGCCCATAGATAATGCCATAGACGGTGATGGGCGCGCCACGTCTCCAAGCCTTGCGCAGGATCGGCGTTTCGCTCACCCGGCGCACACCGTCCACAACGTTCAGTTCGGCAAGGCGGTCCAGCCGATAGACCTCGCCCGCGATGGCTGACAGCGCCGTGTCCTCGCGCTTGGCAATGCGGCGGATCGGCTCCAGCCAGTGGTCGGCAAGGCCATGGGGAAGATCCTCGCATGCTGCACGCACGCCGCCGCAGCCATAGTGTCCGCACACGATGATGTCGCGCACCTTGAGCGCTTCGATGGCAAACTCCAATGCTGCCAGAAGATTCATGTCGGAGGAGTGGACGACGTTGGCGACGTTGCGATGGACAAACACCTCGCCAGGGTCGAGCCCTGCGACAACGTTTGCTGGAACGCGGCTGTCGGAGCACCCAATCCAAAAGTAATCGGGCGTTTGTTGCTGCGCCAGGCGGCGGAAATAGCCGGGGTCGGCCCGGCGTTTTTCGACCGCCCAGGTCTGGTTTCGGGAGAAAAGGTCGTCAATCATTGCGCGGCCGATCCAGCACAACGCCCCGCCGCGCGGCCATTCGCCCAGCAAGCCCTGCAAGGTCTTTTTCGCT
>JBCDCF010000337.1:0-4825 GCA_039182345.1 Pseudomonadota bacterium | reverse complement strand
CACGCCTTCATCCGCTCTGTTTGATTCAAACCGAGCGGATCGTGCTTTAGGCTCTAAGGCTGTGCCGTCGATCTCATTCGACCGCTCTAAGCCTTCTTCTCCCATCGTCCCGCGCCGGTCTGACGCCAATAGGTGCAGTCGTGACCGGCAGCGTTCAGCGTTTTCCAGTGGCTGCGGGCCTCGGTGACAGCGGCCTGGTCTTCGGCGCTGAACAGGAGGATGACGCGCTCGTACGCCTCAATATCGTGGGGAGCCGCCCTGTCGGCGAGGAAGCGGACCGCGGCGCCGTTGGGGTTGTCAGGTCCGATGGTCAGCCACACGGGCTGGCGCTCGCCAGGCCCGTCGCCTTCCTTGGCGTGGGGCAGGAAGCTTTCATCGCGATAGGTCCACAAATGGCGGTCCAGGTGATCGCGCACGCTCTCATCGCTCACCTCCACCACAGCGCGCCACCCCCGTGCGAGGGTCTTTTCCAGGAGAAGGGGGAGGACGTCGTCGAGGGTTTGGTGCTCCAGGTGGTAGAAGAGCACCTCGCTCATGACGACGCGCCGCCGTCCGTCAGCCGCGCGGGGTCGTGGCGGCGAACGAAGGCCGCTCGTTCACCACCGCAAACCATGCGGCAAGCTTGGGGTAGGCCCTGCGCCAATCCTTGTGGGCAAACCGGAAGTCCAGGTAGCCGAGCAGCGCGCCAAGGCTGATTTTGGCAATGGTGAGGGGGCCGTCCTGCGGCACGCTGGAAGCCTCGAAGTAGGCAAGGCCCCCGTCCACCTTGTCCATCATATCGTCAGACCAGGCAGGCCAGCGCTTGTCTTCGGGCCGCACGGCCTCCTCATAGCGGGTGGCAACGGCGCACTCGCACATGCCGCGAGCAATGGCGTAGTCGCTGAGGACGGTGAAGCGCTCCGGCCTGTCTTGGGCAAAAAGGCCCATGTCGCGGGCGTGGACGGCCAAAAACTCGCAGATCACGGCTGAATCCACCAACACGGTGCCGTCGTCCAGCTGTAGCGTCGGGATCCTGCGCAGGGGCGCGATGGCCTGATAGTCCTTGTTGGGCTCTGTGGGTTTGACGGGGGTTGCCACCACGTCGACCGTGTTCTGAAGGTCAAGCTCGTGGACGACAATCTCCACCGTGCGGCCGAACGGCGTGGCGGGGGCTGTGTAAAGCTTCATGGGACCCTCCGTTCAGGCGTCGGGGCCGCGGGGCACACTGTCGGCGCCATCTTCATAAAAATCGGCGACGAAGCGGTCCAAGAGCCGCACGCCGAAGCCGGTGCCGAAGGTGCGGCTGATCTCGTTGTTGGGGGCGCCCATGGCGGTGCCGGCAATGTCCAGGTGCACCCACACCGAGTTCCCGGCAAAGCGCTTCAGGAACTGCGCGGCGGTGATGGAGCCGCCCCAGCGCCCGCCTGTGTTCTTCATGTCGGCGATCTTGGAATCGATCAGCGTGTCATAGTCCTTGCCGAGCGGCATGCGCCACACAGTGTCTCCGGTGGCCTTGCCGGCATCGAGGAGCTGTGCGGCGACGGTGTCATCGTCGGTGTAAAGGCCGCCATTATGGAAGCCGAGGGCCACGATGATGGCCCCCGTCAGCGTTGCCAGGTCGATCACCACGCGCGGATTGTACGTCTCGATGGTGTGGGTCAGAAGGTCGGCCAGCACCAGGCGGCCTTCCGCATCGGTGTTGATGATCTCAATGGTCTGGCCGGACTTTGAGGTCACCACATCGCCGGGGCGCTGGGCTTTGCCGTCAGGCATGTTCTCCACAAGGCCGATGATGCCGACGGCGTTCACCTTGGCTTTGCGCTTGGCAAGGGCATGCATGGTGCCGACAACAGCCGCAGCGCCGCCCATGTCGCCCTTCATGTCTTCCATGTTGGCGGCCGGCTTGATGGAAATGCCGCCTGTGTCGAAGACGACGCCTTTGCCGACGAAGGCGATGGGCGCTGTCTCCCCAGAGCCGCCCTTCCACTCCATCACCGCCACGCGCGCCGGCCGCTCAGACCCTTGGGCAACGCCGAGGAGCGCGCGCATCCCCAGCCGCTCAAGCTCCTCAGGCTCCATGATGGTGACGGCAACACCAAGATCGGACAGGGCCGCAGCGCGCTCGGCAAACTCCACAGGGCCAAGCACGTTGGCAGGCTCGTTGGTGAGGTCGCGCGCAAGGCTTACCCCTTCGGCAACCGCCCCCATGTCATCCCAGCGCGCTTGTGCCGCAGCAGGGTCGCTGACGCCGATGGTGACGGTGCGGGGGGCTGCGTCCGTGTCATCGCCCTTCTTGGTCTTATAGTGGTCGAACCGGTAAAGGCGCAGGACAATGCCAAGGGCAATGTCGGCCGCCTCATGGGCATTGGCGGGGCTGTCGGGACGCTCGGCAAACACGCTGACACTGCCGTTGCCCGACCCCGGAATGGCCCCTGCAGCGGTGCCGCCGAGCTTGGCCCAATCGGCCTCCTTCACGGTGGCAGGATCGCCAAGGCCCACCACAACAAGGGCAGTGGCGCTGAGATTGCGCGGCAAAGCGACCACCAGCGTTGAGTGGCGCTTGCCCTTGAACCCTTGCGCTTCGGCCGCAGCGCGGATCACACCGTCGGTCGCCTCGTCCACCTGTCGGGCCGCCTCGCCAAGGGTCAAACCGTCGCCGGCAAACACCACAAGGGTGCCTGATTGGGGCATGTCCACGGGGCGAAACTGAATTGTGGTGGGGTTGGCCATCGACGGTCCTCTCGCGCTGCCAAAGCGGGGTAGACGGTTTGATCGTTGGACACAACAGCCTCAAAGGGTGCGGCTGAGATGCCACGCTCGTAAGGATTTGTTCACTGCTTCTGGATGCGCTTCTTCAACCTTGTGCCAGGCTAGTGTAGCAGCACGCGATGGGCGTTTACGGTCGCGCCCCGAGCCTTGGAGTGCGCGTTCCGATCTATGCCGCTGATCAACTGGTATATCTGCCGGCGGATCCTCACGCTCTTCCCCGCTGGCCTGGTGATCCTGACGGCCATCATCTGGTCGACGCAGGCGCTGCAGCGGCTCGATCTGGTGACGGCGAAAGGCCAGACTTTTGCCGTGTTCTTCGAGCTGACGGCCCTTGCCGTCCCCTTCCTGGCCACACTCCTTGCGCCCATCGCCTTCGTCATTGCGATGGTGGCGGTCTACGACGCGCTGAACCGCGATTCTGAGCTGGTGGTGATGAGTGCCTCTGGCGCCGGCCGTATGCGCCTTCTGGCACCGGCGCTGACGGCTGCTTCCGTCTGTGCCGCCTTGGTGGCGCTGGGCGCTGTCTATTTCGGCCCTGTCGGCCTTGCCAAGGCGCGGGTGATGATCACCGATGTGCGCGCCGACGTCGTCACCTCCATCGTCCAGCCGGGCCGCTTCATCGAGATCGACGATGGGCTCACCGTCCACATTCGCGATCGCCTGGCTGACGGCTCTCTCGAAGGGCTCTTGCTGGATGATGACCGCGTGGCGCGCCGCTCCACCACCTACCTTGCCCAGACCGGCCGCGTGGTGGAGGCCAACGGCAACACCCTCCTCATCATGACCAATGGCAGCGTTCAACGGCTGGACAGGGATTCGGGCGAACTCTCCGTCGTCGCGTTCGACGCCTATGCGTTCGATCTGACGGTGTTGGATCAAGGGCCTGCCACCACCACCTTCCGCCCGTCGGAGCGGACATTGTGGTCGCTCCTCAATCCCGATCCTGACGATACCTATCGGGCCGCGCGCGAGCCTCAGTTCCAGATCGAGCTTCACGACAGGCTCTCCCAACCGTTTGCGCCCTTTGTCTATGCGCTGGTGGTCTTCGTGTTCGTGGGCGATCCGCGCATGCACCGCCAGAGCCGGTTTGCGGGGATTGCTGCGGCAGGGCTTGCTGTCGCGGCCGTCAGGGCACTCACCTACGGGACGCTCCTTGCCTCCGAGGAGGTGCCTGTGTTGGCGCCTGCGGTCTATCTCGTCCTTGCCGGCACGGCTGGTGCCGCGCTCTGGGTGATTGCAAGCGACAGGACCGTCACCGTCCATGAGCAGGCGGCCGGCTGGCTTGTGCGCACGGTCTCCAAACTTGCCGCCCAACGCACGGCCCGCGGAGCTGCGGCGTGAACGTCGGTCCAGGCGCCATCTTATCGCGCTACCTCGCGCTCTCCTTCGCGCGGTGGATCGGCGGGTTTTTCCTGCTTGGCACCGTCATCATCTTCCTGGCCGACACGGTGGAGCTCATTCGCCGCTCGGTGGACCGGGAGACCTTCAATGCGGGCGACGCGGTGCTCGCCTCGCTGTTGAAGACCCCCGCGCTGACGGAAGAGTTTTTGCCCTTTGCTGTCCTGTTTGGCGCCATTGCGGCCTTCCTTGCCCTCAACAGGCGGCTTGAGCTGGCAGTGATGCGGGCGGCAGGCATCTCCGTCTGGCAGTTCATGGCGCCTGCGCTTTTGGTGGTGATTGCCATCGGCATTGTGGCGACCACCCTCTACAATCCCATCTCCGCGACGGCGCGGGAGATGTCGGATGAACTGAGTGCCAAGCTTTTGGGACGCGAAGAGAGCATTTTGACGGGCGGCAACAAGGCCATCTGGTTTCGCCAGGAAGGCCCGTCAGGCGGCTCCATCATGAACGCTGCGGCGGCAAGCGCCGACGGGCTGACCCTGTTCACCGTCGATGCGCACCTGTTTGACACAGAGGACCGCTTTATCGGCCGCTACGAGGCGCGCCATGCCAACCTGCGCGACGGTCACTGGCTCCTCACAAGCGTCACCCGCTATGGCACCGACGGGAAGTCAGAAAAGCTGCAGAGCGCCACCGTGGACACCGCCTCACGCACCTCAACGGGGGTGAGGGCGGT
>JBCDCF010000336.1:0-4845 GCA_039182345.1 Pseudomonadota bacterium | reverse complement strand
GGCGACCGCGTCCTGGACGGCAGGGGCTCGCCAGTCGCCCTTCAGCCCCATGGAAACGGCAAGGTCGAAAGGGCCCATCATAATGGCGGCAAGCCCTGGAACGGCGAGGATTTCGTCAAAGGCCGCAACGCCTGCCGTGCCTTCCACAAGGGCAACGAGGGCCGTTGCCTCCTCCTGGGCGCTCTCGTAGGCGGGCCAGTCGAGGGCATGGCAGGCGTTGCGGCCTTTGACGAAATCCTCGCCGTTCCAGGGCTTGCCGCCATTATGATGGGCCCTTTCGACCTTGCCGTTTCCATGGGCCTGAAGGGCGACTGGCGAGCCCCTGCCGTTCAGGACGCGGTCGCCTCCATGACCGAACGCGCCATTGCGGCCGGTTGCCCTGTCATCCTCCCCCTCTTCGCTCCGTCCATAGAGGAGTGCCGCAGCGATATGGCTGTGTGGCAGGCGCGTGGGGTCAAAGCCTTCATCATCGGCACCGACAAGATCATCCTTGCCACCGCCTTCCGCAGCTGGGCGACTTTAAAGCCGCAATAACCTGCGAGGGCGGCACAAGAGCCGCCGCCAGCAGGCCATCAGCGCGCGCTCGAAGAGCCGCGAAGAAAGTCGAAGTCGCATCCTTCGTCCGCCTGAAGCACATGCTCGGCATAAAGCTTTCCGTACCCACGCGAGGGCACTGCGGGGGTGGCGACGAGCGCCTCACGGCGGACCGCCAGTTCGTCCTCGCTCACCAGAAGATCGATGGTTTTCTTCGAGACGCTGAGGCGGATGCGGTCGCCGTTTTGCACAAGCGCGAGGGGACCTCCCGCCGCTGCCTCAGGTGCCACGTGCAGAACGATGGTGCCGAACGCCGTCCCGCTCATCCTTGCGTCGGAAATGCGCACCATGTCCTTCACCCCCTTGGCGGCAAGCTTCTTGGGGATCGGCAGGTAACCGGCCTCCGGCATGGCTGCGGGGCTGAGGGGCCCTGCGTTCTGCAAGACCAGAACGTCGTCCGCCTCCACATCAAGGTCGGGGTCATCGATGCGGGCGGCAAGATCGGCAAGGTCTGTGAAGACGACCGCGCGCCCCTCGCTCTCAAACAAAGTGCTGTCGGCGGCGGAGCGTTTCAGGATCGCACCACGGGGCGCGAGGGAGCCAAACAGCGCCACAAGCCCGCCCTCAGGCTCGAAAGGGGCTTCGGTGCTGGCAATGACGGTGCGATCACCCCGGCCGCTTCCGGGAAGGTCGGCCGGCGCGTCCAGCCGCTCACCCAAGGTCTCGCCCGTGACGGTGAGGCACTGAAGGTTCAACAAAGGCCGCAATTCCCGCAGCACCGTGCCAAGCCCACCGGCATGGAAAAAATCCTCCATGTAATGGTTGCCGACAGGCTTCAGACTGACGAGCACAGGGGTGGTGTCGGCCAGAGCGTTGAGCCTCTCAAGGGGGATCTTGATCCCGCAGCGGCCGGCAATGGCAATCAAATGAAGGACGGCGTTGGTGGAGCCGCCCAGCGCCAGAAGAACGCGAAGGGCATTGTCCACAGCCGCCTCGGTGACAATCTCCGACGGGCGGATGGGGCGCTCGATCAACCGTACGGCGGCGATCCCTGTGGCCTCCCCTGCGCGCAGGCGATCGGCATGGACGGCGGGGATGGCGGCTGTCCCCGGCAACATCATGCCAAGGGCTTCGGCAATGGCGGCCATGGTGGAGGCCGTCCCCATCACAGCGCAGGTGCCTGCCGTGGTGGCAAGGCGGCTCTCCACCACCCCAATGGTCTCCCCGTCCACCTCGCCGGCACGATACTTGGCCCAGAAGCGCCGGCAGTCGGTGCACGCGCCGAGCCGTTCGCCCTCGTGGCGGGAGGTCATCATCGGCCCGGCCACAAGCTGGATGGCAGGCTTGTCGGCAGAAAGCGCACCCATCAGTTGGGCCGGCACGGTCTTGTCGCAACCGCCCATCAAAACCACTGAGTCCACGGGCTGGGCGCGGATCATCTCCTCGGTATCCATCGCCATCAGATTGCGAAACTTGAGGCTGGTGGGGCTCAAGAACACCTCCCCGAGGGAGATGGTCGGGAACTCCATGGGAAGGCCGCCGGCAGCAAGCACACCGCGCTTGACCGCCTCCAACAACTCAGGAAACGCCCTGTGACAGTTGTTGAGCGCTGAGGCCGTGTACGCAATCCCCACCACAGGGCGTGACAGCATCTGTCGCGAATACCCCATGGACTGGGCGAACGACCGGCGAAGGTAGAGGGAAAAATCCTTGTCGCCGTAGTTGGTGAGGCCGGTGGCAAGACCTTTGGGGGCGTCCTCGCTCAACGGCTGGGCTCCACAAGACGCTTGGTGCGCAAGTACGCCTCCTTCGATGGGGTGATGTGGTCCACACACAGAGCGACGAGGCGTTCCCTGTCGCCGGTGGTCAAGGCTTCGATCATCTGGCCGTGCTCGTCGCGCGCCTGGGCCAAAAGGGTCGGGTCGCCAATGCGGTAGGACCGTATGGCGTGGGCAATCCAGGCATGATCGGCAATGGCCTTCACAAGGTAGGGGTTGCCGCAGGCGGCAAAGAAGGTGTCGTGAAAATCGTTGTTGAGGCGGTAGACGGCGCGAAGGTCACCCGCTTCAACCGCCGCTGCATGGGCCTCATGGATGGCGCTGAGGTCGACCACAAGGGCGTCCGCGGCCGGCAGGGGGATCAGCTCTGCCGCATGACGTTGGAGGAGCGCGCGCATCTCATAAAGGGCCTCCACCTCCTCGGTGGCAAAGTCGCGCACGGCACAACCTTTGTTGCGCGCACGCACCACAATGCCTTGCCGCTCAAGCTCGGCGAGGGCCTGGCGGACCACGTGACGTTTGGCCCCTGAGCGCTCCATCAAAACGTCTTCCACCAGCCGCTCGCGGGGCTTGAGCTGGCCGAAGATGATGTCTTCCTCAAGGGCGCGCACCAAAGCATCGACAGCGCCGGACACGCTGACGGCCCGTTCGCTGCCATTGGCGCGGGGCTGGCGCGCGGGCTGGGCGGACGGCGCCCGTTTGGCGGTGGAGGGCTGAGGCTTTCCCATGGGGTGAGATTATCAATAGAATTGTCGATAGTCAGCCCGGAATACCCGCTGACGCCCCAACAAAGCACGCAAGACGAGGCCATGAAAACCATCATCGACGGCCACACCGTCCATCGTCACGAAAATCCTGGCGCCCCCACCCTCGTCCTGACCCGCCTTGCCGCCCGCGACGGCGGGGTTTGGGATGGGCTGTGGACACGCCTTGCCACCCACCATCAGCTGATTGCCGTGGATCTGAAGCGCCCGTCCACCGCAGGCGACACACCGGCAGCGGTGTTGAAAGCCTATGCCGACGCACTGGTGGCGGTGACGGAGGCGTTCGAAACGGGGCCGGTCCACCTGGTGGGCTGGACAGGGGGCAGCCAGATTGCGCTTCAGGTGGCCGTCCACCACCCCGCCGCACTCGCCTCCATGACCCTCGTCACCCCCTTCCGCGAGGCCGGCGAGAGGCGGCGGATCGAAGACGGCCTTGCCTTCATCAGAGCCATCCTCGCCGCTCAGGATGCCACACTCTACGCCCGCTACTGGTTCACCGCAGGGCTGAGCGACCGGTTCTTGGACGAGAACATGGATGCGGTCGACCAGCTTGTGGCAGCCCGCGTTGCGGGTGACCCATTCATCGGCTTTGACATTGACGAGGCGATGGACTGGATGGCGGCCCTGCGCCGTGACCACGTGGACGATGCCACGCTCTCCGCCCTCGCCTGCCCGACATTGATTGTTGCGGCAGGCCAAAACCGCTGGCACGCGGGCCCCTCTCCGCAGATGGCACAGGCCCTTCACGAAAGGCTCCCCAACAGCACGCTGCGCCTGGTGGCCGAGGCAGGGCCTTTGGTTCTGATCGAGGCGGCCGACACCGTCGCCCCCTGGATTGCGGACTTTGTGGCCGCCCATGAGGGGCGGCCGAGGGGGGAGGAGATTGTCGCATAAATTATCAATAATCCTATTGACGCTTGCTGGATCCACCCAATAGGCTTGCCTCAAGGCCAGCCACAAAGGCCGGTCCATCAGGGAGAAACGCCTATGTCGAAACGCTTCACCCGCGCCCTTTCGGCAGCCGCCGTGGTCGCCGCATGCGCCGCGGCCGCCCCCGCCGGCGCCGAGGAGATCACGCTTTGGAGCCATTGGGCCGACCACGACACCAAGGTCGCCTTCGTGGAGAAAGCCGCCCAAAACTTCATGGACGCCAACCCCGGGGTGGACGTCAAAGTCTCCTGGTATCAAAAGAACCCTTTGTATGCCGCGCTGAAAGCATCGCTGCAGGCCGGCCAGGGTCCTGACATTTTCTATTGCGAGCCGAACCAGACCGAATACATCGACAACGGCTTCCTCCTGGCCCTTGACGATCACATTGATTGGAACAACGTGGAGCCCTGGGCGCGCAAGTCTTGGACCTTCGATGGTAAGACCTACGCCCTGCCGCTGGAAGCGTTCACGGTGGAGTTTTACTACAACACCGACACGATGGCCGACCTTGGCGTGGAAATGCCCGATGGCAAACAGCATGACGCCGCCGCCTTCGCCAACCTCGTGAAGACCGCCGCGGACGCAGGCGTCACCCCCATCGTCCAGGGTGTGGGCGACAGGCCCTATCCCGGCGCCTACTTCCTGCACGAGATGCTGCTTAAGAAGCTGGGCCAAGACGACTATGGCAAGCTGATGAACGGCGGCCTCTCCTACAAAGATCCGCGCGTCATGGCTGTCTTCCAATACGTGAAAGATCTCGTGGATGCCGGCGCCTACCCCAAAAGCTTTTCGACGCTGAAGCTCGGCGAGTCCCATTATTACTTCCACACCCAGCCGGG
>JBCDCF010000335.1:0-4846 GCA_039182345.1 Pseudomonadota bacterium | reverse complement strand
CGCCGCGCTCGAGGCCTGTGGGTTCCGGCTGACACGCGCGCAAGCGGAGGCGATGCTGGACGCCGACGCGCTGGACGGGGGGGCGCTGTCGCGGCCGCAGTTCGTGGACCTGTACGCGCGGCTCTCATCCACGGGCATGCCGTTGGAGACCTCCGTGCGTCGGGCCTTTGGCATATTCGACGCCGACCGCGACGGTCGCATCACGCACGCGGAGGTCGTCGCCGCGGTGCAGCGGGCGGGCGTGGAGGACGCCCGCGCCCTCCTCAACGCCCTTGACCCTTCGGACACCTTTGCAAAGGACGTCACGCCTTTGGGGGATAGGCCGTGGATGGACGGGCCTGTGGCAGGCCTCCTCGGCGCGGCCGACTATGCCGAGCCTGGCGATCACCTCCTCACCGCTGCCGTCGACACGCCGTTTCTGCCCCCTGACCTCGCCCAAAGGCTGACCCGGGCGTTGGCGGCCCACGCCGGCGCCACCTCGGCGGTGGCAACGGCTGAAAGGGCAAGCCCCGTGACGGCGCTTCACAGGGTTGGCCGCCTGCAAGCCTTGCGGCCCTGCCCTCGCCTTGGGGCCTTCTTGCTGGGGGGCGGCCCTGTGTTCGTGCCGGTGGAGGCCTCCGGTCTGTTCAACGTGAACACAGCCTTGGATCTTGCCAAGGCGGAGGCGATGGCCGCCTCACGTTGACGGCGGCAAGGAAAACGCAATGATGCGGGTCCGTTCCAATAAAGCCCCCAAGGCGTGAAGCCGATGGTCCCTTCCTCCCAACGCGCTCGCGCCGTCCTGCCGCCCAAGGCTCGCCGCGCCTTCCCCATGTGGCCATGACACGGCCCCTCCAGCGCCTGTCCTTCATTGCTGCGCGCACCAAGGAAGCGCGCGCCGCCGCCGAAGCGCTCACCCAGCGCTATGGTCAGTACGACCCGTCAGAGGCGGACGTGATCGTCGCCCTCGGCGGTGATGGGTTGATGCTGCAAACCCTCCACAGGTTCATGTCCACAGGCAAACCCACCTTCGGCATGAACCGCGGCTCGGTCGGCTTCCTCATGAACGAGTTTGCCGTGGACGGCCTGCCGGAGCGCCTCGCCAAGGCCGACACCACCCGCATTCGCCCGCTGCGCATGACGGCGCGGGACGAGTCGGGCGAAGTGTTTGAGGCCAATGCCATCAATGAGGTCTCGCTCCTGCGCCAGACCCATCAGGCGGCAAAGCTTGCCATCTCCATCGATGGCGTGTCGCGCTTGCCTGAGTTGATTTGCGACGGCGTGTTGGTGGCAACGCCGGCCGGCTCCACCGCCTACAACCTGTCCGCCCACGGGCCGATCCTGCCCATCAACGCGCAGCTATTGGCGCTGACTCCCATCTCAGCCTTTAGGCCACGGCGTTGGCGCGGGGCGCTGCTGCCCTCCCACGTCACCGTCACCATCGAGTGTCAGGAGCGCGACAAGCGCCCCGTGGCCGCCGCAGCAGACCATGTGGAGATCAGACGGGTCGCCAGCGTCTCGGTGCGCGAGGACGCTGTTGCCTCATGCCTCATCATGTTCGACCCCGACCACTCCTGGGACGAGCGCATCCTCGCCGAACAGTTCACCTACTAGCGCGCTTGTCGCTCAGTGCGATTCACACCGGGCAGGTCGTGCTCTACGGTGTGGACCTTGGGCAAGGTCCGCCGTCAGGGCGTGTTCTTGCGGAAGTGGTCCAGGACGGCTTCAAGGTCCATCACGTCGCCGAACTTGGCGTCGATGTCGAAAAGGTTCCACTCCACGGCGCCTGCAATCCTGTCGCCGATGGCCTCGCGTACGGCAATGGGGCGGAAGCCGTTGGCCAGACCGTCCTCGATGGTGTGGCGCACGCACGCGCACGCCGTTACCCCCGTGACGACGATGGTGTCCACCTTCTGCGCGGTCAGGAAGGCGGCAAGGGGGGTGCCGTGGAAGGCGCTCGCCATCTTCTTCACAATCACCAACTCGCCTGGCCGTGGGGCGAGACGATCGTCGATGGCGGCAGCCTCTGAGCCTGCCGGCAAGGTCTCCAGAGGGATTTTCTGCACCCAGCGGCCCATGTCGGAGTGCGGCCCTTCGGTCACGTCATAGGCGGTGGTGGTGAACACCACAGGCAGGCCGCGGGCGCGAAACGCCTCCAAAAGCCGTTGATTGGCGGGGATGATGGTGTCCATCCCCGCACACGAAAAGGCGTGGTCGGGCCGTGTCCAGGCGTTGGCAAGGTCGATGACAATCAGCGCCGCCTTCTCGCCAAAACCGATCCGCCTTTGGAACCCGCGCTCGGCGTAAACGGCGGCGTTGGCTCTAAAAACCACGTCGAGGGCCGCCTTCAACTCTTCGTCGGTGACGCGCTCGCCAGGCATAGGCCCTCTCCTTCGCTCCGTTGAGGGGGGAAGTGTTGGCCAAGGACGGCAGCATTGTCGAGGCCCTAAGGGTAAGCAAAGCCTTGCGTCCGGCGCCGTGCTCGGCGACACCCTGATGGTGGCCCCTGTGCCGCGAGAAGCTCTCAGCGAAGGCGACCTTATGTCCACCAACTTGCGCATCAATCCCGAACGGCTCTGGTCGACGCTGATGGAAACGGCCGCATTCGGCGCCACCCCCAAAGGCGGCATCCGTCGCCTTGCCCTGTCGGACGAGGACAAAGCCGTGCGCGACTGGTTTCGCACCGCGTGCGAGGCGGCGGGGCTGACCGTCACGGTGGATGGGATTGGCAACATGTTCGCCGTGCGGGAGGGAACGGACGTAAGCCGTGCCCCCATCGCCTTCGGCTCGCACCTCGACACCCAGCCGGCCGGGGGCAAGTTCGACGGCATTTTGGGGGTACTGGCGGGCCTTGAGGCCATCCGTACCATGAACGAGGCGGGCTACACCACCAACGCTCCCCTGGTGCTCGTCAACTGGACCAATGAGGAAGGCGCAAGGTTTGCCCCTGCCATGATGTGTTCAGGCGTCTACTCAGGCGAGATCGATGCCGCCCCCATGCTTGCCGGCGTCGACAATGACGGCCGCGTCTTTTCCGAGGAGCTTGAGCGCATCGGTTATCGGGGTGACGAGACCGTCGGCGAGCGGCGGTTTGGCCATTTCATCGAACTTCATATCGAGCAAGGGCCGATCCTAGAGGCCGAAGAGCGGGTGATCGGGGTCGTCACAGGCGGCCAAGGGATCTTGTGGTTTGATGGCACCATCACCGGCCGCGACAGCCATGCCGGAACTACGCCGATGCCCATGCGCAGGGACGCGCTGGCCGCCCTGTCGGAGCTGACCCTTGCGGTGGAAAAGATCGCCACACTGCACGGCCCCGCAGGCGTCGGCACCGTTGGCGAAGCGCACGTGATGCCAGGCTCGCGCAACACCATTCCCGGCACCGTCACCTTCAAGGCCGAGTTCCGCCACCCCGACGGCGAACATCTGAGCGACATGGAGCGCGAGCTTGCCGCCATTGCCGAGGACATTGCATCCCGGCGCAGCGCCGCCATCGACCTGAAGCGCATCTGGCGCAAGAACCCTTTGGAGTTCGACCCCACCATTGTCGCTGCGGTGGAAAAAGCCGCCCGCACCAACAACGTGCCCTACCGCAAGATGATTTCGGGCGCAGGGCACGATGCGTTCTACGTGGCGTCCACCTGCCCGACGGGGATGATCTTCATTCCCTGCGCCGGCGGGATCAGCCACAACGAGGAGGAAAGCGCCACGGAAGCCGATTGCGGCGCCGGCGCACAGGTGCTCCTCGACACCATCCTTGAGATCGACCGGACGAGCAGCTGACCTGCGGCCTTGCGCGCGCCGCCATCAGCGCGCACACACGCCTGACCCGCCGCCAAGAAAGACACCCGCCATGACGCTGAGCGCAAACACCGCCGCAGACCTCACCGCCGCCGCCCTCGGGCGCGCTTACCTTTCGGGCGAGGCCGACCCTGTCGAGGTGACTGAGGTGTGCCTTCAGCGTGTGGCTGAAAGCGAAGGGTCCGACATCTTCCTTGCGGTGACCGCCGAACGGGCGCGGCACGAGGCGTCCGCCTCCCGCCAGCGCTACAAGGAGGGGCGCCCCGCCTCCCCCGTGGACGGCGTCCCCCTTGCCTGGAAGGACCTTTACGACATGAAGGGGGAGGTCACGACCGCTGCCTCCGCGCTCCTGCGCCATGCTGAACCGGCCGCAAAGGATGCCCCTGTGGTGGCGCAGTTGGCGGCGGCGGGCATGGTGTCCGTCGGCAAGGTGAACCTTTCCGAATTCGCCTATACCGGCCTTGGCCTCAACCCCCACTACGGCACGCCGGCAAACCCCCACGACCCTGTAACGCCGCGTGCGCCCGGGGGCTCGTCCTCAGGATCGGCGGTGGCCGTTGCTGCAGGCATCGTACCGGTTGCTATCGGCTCCGACACGGGTGGCTCGGTGCGAGTGCCTGCCGCCCTCAACGGCCTGGTGGGCCAGAAGACGAGCGAAGGGCGGATCGTCAAATCGGGCGTCTTCCCCCTCTCCTATACGCTCGACACGGTGGGGCCCCTCGCCCGCACTGTGGAAGACTGTGTGATGGTGGATGCGGCCATGCGCGGCACCACCCCCACTGTGCGGCGCGGCGCCATCGACGGCCTGCGCCTCGTGGTCTCAGAGACCCTGTTCTTGGACGATTGCGACGATGCCGTCCTCACCGCCTTCGAGGAGGCCTTAAAGCGCCTCGCGGCCGCTGGCGTGTCCATTGAGCGTCGTGCCGTGCCCGAAATAGCCGAAGCGGCCCGCATCATGGCCGACCACGGCACCATCACCGCCGCAGAAGCCTACCACTTCCACCACGACAGGATCGAAGGCGGCGATTGCCAGGACATTGACGGGCGCGTCGTGGCAAGGATCCTG
>JBCDCF010000334.1:0-4870 GCA_039182345.1 Pseudomonadota bacterium | reverse complement strand
GCTAGGGACTTCGGGTTTTCTGTACCGCTCCAACAAACTCATGTATGATGCAGCGACCCAATCTCTGTGGAGCACCATGCGTGGTGTGCCCGTGGTCGGCCCTCTGATCGACCAGGGCATTGAATTGCCGGCACTGTCCGTGGTGACCACCACCTGGGGAGAATGGAAGCGGCGGCATCCGGACACCACCGTTCTGTCGCTCAACACAGGACACACCCGCAACTATGATGAGGGTGTTGCCTATCGCGATTACTTTGCCACAGACGACTTGATGTTCAACACACCGTTTCAAGACGAACGGCTCGCCAACAAGCAAGAGGTTCTGGGCCTCAGATTTCCAGGCGCTCCGCAAGACCAGTTGGCCATCGACACGGCGTTCTTGAGCCAGAACCCGGTGTATGCCGAAACGGTGGGCTTTCAGGACGTTGCGATCTTCACCGATCGAACGGGGGCGAACCGCGTTTACGACCCGCAAGGCACCGTTTTTGCCAGCTACGACGGCGACCGGACAGTGACTGACGCGGACGGTGGAACGTGGACCCTCGATGAAGACAGCCTCGTCCACGAGACTGATGGCCGGCGTTTGCCGCGTCTCCCAGCGCACCGGGCGTTCTGGTTCGGCTGGCAGGCGGCCTTCCCGGACACCCGGCTCATCAACTAGCGCCGGGGCCACACCAGGCCGCTAAGACTTGGTCGACCGGGGACGCTCGTAGATGACGACCTCGCTGCCTGCGTAAAGGGCAACGCCGGATTCTTGGAAGCCGACGGCGCTTGCAAGACGCCGTGAGGCGGTGTGCTCGGGCGCAATCATGCACACGGTGCGTTCGGCGGCAATGTTTGCGTCGGCCCAGGCGAGCACGGCCCGGACGGCTTCACGGGCAAGGCCCCTCCCCTGTGCGTCGGGGGCCATCACCCATCCGGCCTCGGGCTTGCCTTCAAATGACGGTTCGATCTCGCGGTGGTAATCGGCAAGGCCAACCTCACCGATGAAGCGGCTTGTCTGGCGATCTTCCACCACCCAGTAGCCAAAGCCGAGCAGTGCCCAGTGGCCGGCATACCTGAGGAGCCGCGACCAACTCTGCGCCGGCGTCGACGGTTTTGCGGAGATGTGCCGCACCACGGAAGGGTCGCTCCACAGACCGTGGACCCCTGTGAAGTCATCCATACGGTGCGCCCGCAAGCGGAGGCGCGCCGTGGTCAAAACCGGCACCTGGTGCATTGGCTCCATCGTTCTCGCCTAGACGTTAGCGACGGGTCACCTTAGCCCATGTGACCATCCTCTCGGCCTGATGGGAACCGAGAGGCGGCCTTAGCCGCGGGTAAGGCGCGGGGTCTGACGGTGGGCCATCACCCGTCGTCGGTGTCAGGCTGATACTCCAAGAGGTCGCCGGGCTGACAGTCGAGTTCTGAGCAAATAGCCTCAAGGGTGTTGAAGCGCACGCCGCGGACTTTGCCAGACTTGAGGAGAGACAGGTTTTGCTCTGCGATCCCAATGCGTGCGGCAAGATCGCGGGACGTCATCTTGCGCTTGGCAAGCATCACGTCGAGCCGGACGATGATAGGCACATCAAATCACCTCGCGATGGTCGCGCCACAGCTCTGCGCCGAATGCAAACGCACGGGCCATGAGGCCGGCAATGAGCGCGGAAAGGGCCAAGGAGATTTCCGTCGTTCCAATGCCAAGCCCAACGGAGCGCTCGCCTTCAGGAAAGCCCCAGGTTGCCACAAGGCCGACGAGCACCTGAGAGATGAGGCCCCAGGCAAGCATCGCCCATAGCCAGTTGGAGAGCGTGCGTGCGGCGGCCCCAGCGATCTCAGCGTCGCCGTCAGCCAGGGTGGAGAACATGCGGCGTGCGGTGAGGAAGAGCGCGATCCAGATCGCCAGATGGATGGCGGCAATCCCCACCAGAGCACCGTTTTGCCAACCCTCCATCGGGCCCGTGGAGAAGCCTCCCATGGTTGCCAGGCTCTCTCCCGTACCGGTGGGCGCGGTGATTGCGCCAATGGCCAAAGCCGCGGTGGCGGCGCTGAAAAGCACGACGCCAAAGCTCATCACGGTTTGGATGCGCCGGGCGGGGACCGTCAGAATTTTTGGATCGACCGTCATGGGTTCCGCTTCCAATACTTCATGTTTTACATTAAACAATTCATCCCAAACATATCGTAGAGTGAACGTCAATGCCTGGAAGTCTCCTCCTAAAAGCCCTCGTCGGCCTCGCCTGTGCGCTGACCCTTTCGGGCTGCCTCTCCGTCAATCCGGCGGGTCTGATCGCAGCCAGCCGGCTCGACCCTTTAAATACGGCGCCGTCCGACATCGACGTGGCTGTGGGCGTGCAAGACAATGTGCGCCTTACCGATGGTGATGCGGAGTTTCGCATCGCCTTCAGGAGCGATGGTGCAACGTCGGCCTTTTTGGTGGACGAGACGGTGCCGTTGCAGCTGAGACCCATCACCAACGGGACGCCGGAGCCGAACGCGGATGATGAGATTGTCTATTCGGCCCGCTTTGCGGACGAGGACGCGGCGCGCATTGCCGCCGCACAAGCGCAAATCAGGGCGCTGAGGGCGCGGGGGATCGATGGGAAGGGGACGCTTGGTGTGAGCGTCGTCGGCGGATGCCTTGTGGGGGCGACGCTCAATTCATTGCGTGTCAGCACATGGCTGCAAACCAACCCCCAGGACGGTTACGTCAGCCTGACGCGGGGGCAAGACATGCTCCGTGCCGTCGGCGAAAGCGATGCAGCCGCGTTGCGGGCGCAGCTTGTCCCCTGCGGCGATGAAAGCCCGCTACGCCCGCGTGTGGGCAACAGCTGACAACGCAAATGGTCTTCGATACGCGCAACCCCCAAGCGCTGGTCTGCGGGAGAACCGGGTTCTGAACGGCGCAGCGGAGACCATCGGCCTTGCCGCCATGCCACGGGCTCGACCTCACGCGACGGAGTGGGCCCACAAATGGCTCGGCGGTCGGCGCGGGGTGAGCGGCGGCGAGACGCAAGACAGGCGTTTGACTTGGCATGGTTATCGCATCAGAGACGGCGTCGATCCCAGCGTGTTGGTGGCATCTGATGCTTCACAGTGGCGATGCGAATGTGCGCTTTTACAGATCGCCAGGCCTCGACGACGTCGAATTCTTCCACAACGACGTGAACGATCACCGTTTCTCGCTTCACTCCCACGATCATCATGCGTTGGCGATCATGCTGGAGGGCGTCTTCGCGCTTCAAAGGGGCCGCACCGTGGAGACGCTGTATCCGGGTGCCGTGGTGTGGGTGGCGGCGGGCGAGGTCCACGGCGGTCATCGCGTGGGGTCACAGCCGTGCCGCTACCGCATGCTCTATGTGTCGGATGCTTTCGTGTCCGCCTCCATCGGACGGGCGGGCATTGCCGCCAAGCCCCACTATTGTGAGGCGGCTTTTGCCGGTCTCGACGGTCTCCATCGCGCGTGCCGTCATGCACGAACCGACACCATCAAGGACCGGCTTGGTGCCGTTCTGCGCCATTTGAGCCAACAAAGCGGCGAGGATGAGCCGAAAGGGGCGCGGCGACATCCGGCCATCGACAAGGCGCTCGACCTCCTCTCCAAGGATGATCGGGACCGCGAGGTGCCCGAGCTTGCAGAGGAAATCGGGCTGCATCCCACCACCCTCAGCCGCCTTTTCAGCGAGGTTGTCGGCCTGCCGCCGCACGCCTTCCGCCTCGATCGAAAGGTGCAGGAAGCGCGCAAGCGGATCGCCCGTGGCGAGGAGCTTGCCGATGTGGCGTCGGACCTTGGCTTTTCCGACCAAAGCCACCTCACGCGCCACTTCAAGCGGCGTTTTGGGATCACGCCTGGCGCCTACTCCCGTCAGATCCGCCGCTGACACAACACCGGCGCGTGGATCTTAATCGAGCGGACAAGGGCTAGGAACGTTCAAGACCGCCAGCTGTGAGCGTGCAAACACTGCCGTGCTTTGCCCACAGGAGGCTGTCGATGTTGAAACACCTTTGGCGTCCGCACACCGCCCTTGTCCTCGCCCTTGCCAGCACTTTGGGGGGCGCCGCCCATGCCAGCGACGCACCAGAGGTCGTGGTCTACCAGATTGTGGAGATCGACCTGGTGCGCGACGCGGTGGATGGATTTCGCACCGCGCTGACCGATGCCGTACCGGCCGCCACCACCTCCCTTAAAGATGCGCAGGGACAGGCGAACCTGTTTCCCACCATCGCGCGGCAAATCGTGCGCGATGCGCCTGACCTGATCGCCGTCATCGGCACACCCATCGTCATTGCCACCGTTGAGGCGGCGCAGCGGGCGGGCTCGGACGTGCCCATCGTCTTCATTGCCATGGGCGATCCTGTGGGCGCGGGGATCGCTGCATCGAAATCGGCCCCCGGCGGCCAGGCAACGGGCACCACAGATTGGATCGAACCGGCCGACAGCCTCGACACCCTCCTGCGCGCAGTGCCGGGGGCAACGCGGATCGGCACCGTCTGGGACCCGTCCAACCAGAACGGCAAAGTGTTCCACGATGCGCTGGCCGAAGCGGTTGCTGCCCGCGACCTCACATTCGTCGACGTGTCCATCGCGTCAGCCGGTGAGGTGTTCCTGGCAGCGCGTTCCCTCATCGGCCGGGTGGACGCCGTTTTGCTAGGACCGGACGCAACGGTGATCCAGGGACTGCCTGCCATCGGCGGGATTGCCCTTGAGGAGAAGATCCCCCTGGTGGTGACCGCAGGCGACCCGCAAACACCAGGCGTTTTCCTCGGCCTTGGCGTGGACTATGGCGCGCTGGGCGCCCTTGCTGGAGGCATTGCCGCGCAGATCCTGGGCGGGGCCGATCCTGGCGACATCGCCATTGTTGGCATGGATGAGTTTGCCATCACGCTGAAT
>JBCDCF010000333.1:0-4880 GCA_039182345.1 Pseudomonadota bacterium | reverse complement strand
TTGGATGAAGCAACGCAAACTCAGGTGGTGAACGCCGTCCTTCCAGCCTTCGCCCCTTACGTGGCGGGCGACACGGTCCGCTGCACCGCCGCCTGTTGGAAGATCAGCGCCGAGGCCCCGTCGTGAGCGGGTGAGGGACGAGCGACGGGCTCTGGCGAAACGGTTCGTCGCTCCAACCCGGCGCCCCTGGCGTCACCTCAACTGCGGCCCGCAACCGGCGCGCCGCTCTATCCGCGACACGCCGACCCCATGCGGCCGTGTTAGCCTCACTGCGTCATCGCGCCGTGGTCGTGGGTGGCGCCCATGCCGCCGACGCTGAAGTCCACCTCGACGGTGCCTGCTTCGCCAAAGTCGAGGGTGGCCTTGCGCGTCTCCCCTTCCACGAAGGGACCGTCGATGTCGGTGAACATGAGGTGGAGGCCGCCAGGCTCGAACGTGAGGCTTTCGCCGGGCGCGATGGTCAACCCGTCCGGAATGTCCTCCATCAACATCATCCCATCCTTCACGGTCATAGAATGAAGCTGGACGTCGGCAAAGTCGGCCGACCCGCCCACAAGCGTCACGGGGGCGTCGGAGGTGTTGACGATCCTCATGTATCCAACGGCAACCTGCGCGCCAGGCGGCGTTGCGCGGGACCAGGGGTGGTCGATTTTCACGCCACCGATGGAATAGTCGTGGGCGAAGGCAGCACCGGCCAAAAGGGCGGCGGCCAAGAGGGTGGCAAGACGGATCATTCTCTCAATCCTTCAGATGATGGGGTGAGGGCAGGGCGGCACAGCGCCCCGCATCGGCAATGCACACGGGTGCGTGGGCGCAGCGCCCATCAGCGCATGGTCACCAGCTGCTGCGGTTCGGCTGGCGCATCGCCATAGGCAAAGCCAAGACGGGGCATCACCGTTGCGCACTCAGGATCGTCGGGGAAAGACATGCAGCCCGGCGACGTCTCTGGCGTGTTCTCATCCACATTGGCCATGGCAAGCACCGGCTGAGGGTCGATGACGATGCTGTTCGTGGAAGGGTCGAACGCGTCGAACACAACGTCCATGCGGTTGGGGTTCTCGCACGCGCTTGGTGCTGTGGTGCGCGAGGCGGAGGCGCACATGGTCGACCCAAGGTGCAGCGACCAACCCCGTGCCGACCCATGGGCATTGCTCTCGCCCCCATGGTCGGCGTTGCTGGCGGCCACGGTCATGGGCTGGCCAGCGGTCGCAAGGTCCAGTTTCACGAACTTGTAGCCGCCACGCCAGTTCCAGAACATGGCGGTGAGGTTGAGGGGGGAGGCGGCAAGGGTCGGATCGCCGTGGTTGAGGTCGAACGGCACGCCCACGGTCAAGGCAAGGCCTTCATACTCGCCCGCAGGGGCGGTGCCGACGATGGTGCCGTTCATCTGACTGGTACCGTTGGCGCAAGACCCCGTGCCGTCCTCAAAGTCGATAAGGGCGACCGGGCCGTACTGCCACGCGCCATCCTGCTCCAACGTCAAAGGGGTCCTGGTGCCGTCGGCGGCCACAAGGGCAACGTTGGAGATGAAGAGGCGATAGTCCATCACCTCCACCGTGGAGCCCGTGGTGCCCACGGACCCATAGGTCTGAGAACACGAGAAGGGTTTGCCGCCGAACTCTCCGACGACGTTGATGGTGAAAGTCTCCTCCGCCGCAGCCAGTCCTGAGGACAGGGCGAAAAGGGAGGCGAGCGTGACGAGCTTGGCAGTGCGCATGGCAACAGTCCTTGGTCGTAGGGGTCGATTGGGAAAGGCGGGGGGAGCCGCCGCGCCGCAATCTCACCTCACCAAGGTGCTGACCCATGCCTCTGAAACGGACCGCTCGGGCCCGTTGGACCCTGGCGGAGACGTTTCAGACGGCGTCAGGTGATCGACAATGCGCGGGGCGTCAGGAGGCGGCAGCCATCGGCGGCGCGCGGGGCATGGCAACACCGGCACGCACCTTTGCGCGCACCGTTGCCGCTGTCGCCACGAAGGCGACCATACCGCTGCAGTTGGGGTGGGCGAGGGCAGCCTCAGACACTGAGTCCAGCCCAGGTGCGTCCACTAGCCGGCACGCATCGCACTTCCCGCCTGTGGCGGGCTGTGTGCCAGCATCGCCTGAGATGCAAAAGCTCGGCGCATTAATGCCGGCCGACGCCACCGCTACGGACACATCCGCAAGGGAGACCTGTGGCACGCGATGCCAGATGGTCGCGTGCAGGCTCACGATCGAAAACAAGATCGCGAGCGCAAGGGCACACTGCCGATCGCGGAGGATTGTCAGCATGGATCTGACCTAAGCGATGCTTGGAACCGGGTCAACGCGGCACAAAGGCGATTGCACCGCGCTGCCCTACTCCAACGGCGGGCGCGCCCGAAAAAGCGTCGCCCCGCCATGGTGTCTGGCTCCAAAGGGTCAGGTGGCCGGATGGTAGAGGCGGTTGTAGAGGAAGGGCGTCGTCGGCCAGTCCGCCATCATCTTGGCAAGGGCCAACACGGCAAGGTCGGCCAACGGCTCAAGGATGATCACCAGCATATACGCCCCACCGAAGGCGGTGACGGCGGCAAGGTTTTCCGACCCAAACCCTTGACCGTAGAACGCCCAAAACGCCACCCAGGCCACAATGCCGCCCTGGTAGGCCGTGGAGAGGAGAAGGGCCTGCCAATAGGTGACCTTCACGTAAGGGGTGTGGGCGGGAATGATCCGCTTGGCGAGAAGGCTGACCGCCCACAACGGCACAATCAATGTCGTCACGTTGACGAGGTATTGGGGCAAATCGCCCGGGGCGAACAGCGCCCCTTGCAGGAACAGTCCTGCCGCAAGGCCGATGGCTGCCGGTCCTGCCCCAAAGATCAGATAAAGTGTCGAGCCGAGGATGAAGTGCACCTCCGACACGCCCACAGGGTAATGGGGCAATAGCTCGAAGAAGCAAAAGACGGCGGCCGTTGTGGCGATACTGCGCAGGATCAGCGCCGAGAAACCGCCGTCTTTGCGCAACGTGTCCATGGCCATTTTGGCGAGCAGGCCGAAGCTTGCCGCGCCGGTGGCGTAGCTCAGCGCAATCTTCGCGCCATCCACGACGCCAGGTTCGATATGCATGTCATGTCCTTTCTGCACCCACCGTGCAAAGGATTGGTGTTGGCGCCTTTCAGCACCGCGGGTGGATGGCAGTGTCCTGGCTTGCGGGTCATCGCGCGGCCCGCCTTCCCAGCCGTTGGGCCAGTGGCAGTGTGGGCCTTGCTCACCGCTTACAGTTGCGGGGGCAGCCACGGAGTCGGTCCCTGTTGGGTACGCCTCACCGTGTTCCGTTTCATCCGTCGTACGTGTTGCTTGACGGAACCATCCGTCAGCACTGTGTGACACTGTGGTCCTGTCACGCAAGGAGGTGATGACCCCCATGCCCATGCGGACAACAGCGACGGTCGCTTTCTTGTCAGGCGCCGAAGCGGGCGAGCAAGCTGTGGCCAAGGGGAAGGATGTCAACGCCGGCAATCCACGGATGGACGATCATCGCACCGGCATAAACGGCAAGGCCGAGCGCTGTGCGCAGGGCGATGGCGCTCGCGCTCATCCGCTCCACAGGGGTCAGCGACGGTTGCCACGGGGCGCCTCGGTGTCGCCTGTTGATCATCACCATGCCGAGCAGCGAAAACGCGAAGAAACCGCCGAACAGGAGAAGGTGCGCAAGATCTCCATTGGCAAGAGCATGGCTGAGCGACCACAGGGCGATGGCCGCAAGCAGGGGATGGCGGGTGAAGCGCACCACACCCGGGTAGGCGGGGTTGTAACGCTCATTGCGGACCCCACCGAAGGAGTAGGGATTGGGCCGCCCAAGGGCGAAGGTCACAAGAAGACAGGCCGGCACCATCAGGACGAAGGGTGTTGCCATCTGCCAACTGGCAAACCCCAAGATAGGCATGAACGGCGCCCGCCCCGCCGCCACAATGAGCCATGCCAGTGCCGCCACAGACACAAGGCCATAAAGCGCGCCATAGGCCGGCCGCCCCAGAGCCTTGGTGAGCCGCGGCTTCAGCGATGTCTGTGTGGGCACCGCGTGGGTGAGAAGAAAGACAAGATAGGCAAGGCCAAACTCGCCCCAGCCGCCCGCCATCAACCGGCCTTTGCCCGTGGGGAGAGGAGCATCGGCCCGTAGAGGAGGGCAAAGCCGGCAAACGCCCCCACCCAGCCAACGCCCGCCAGAAGGAGGAGAGCGCCCATGGCGGAGGGTTCAAGCGTAGCCGCCACGCGCGAAAACACCGCAAGGACGAGCGCTCCATAAAGGACAATGGTGGAGACTGGTGCGGTAAGGGTGCGTCCCGTGTGGCCGCGGCTTGCCCGTGTCATGATGGCGAGCATCATCAAAGCGATGGCCCCCATGGTCCAGATGTGAACGGCCCCGTGGGCGATGTCGGACCGGCCCATGATCAATCCCGCACCGGCAAACACAAACCCCAGCGGGATGAAGGCGTAGGCACAGTGTAGCGCGGCCAGGAGCGGCGCGCGCACAACTGCAAAGGGCCGCCAGCGCCACAGCCGTAGCCCGTGGAGGACCCCCGCCAGAGTAAGAAGGCTTGCCGGCACAAGGTCGCCCACACCTGGCCGGGCCACCCACACACACAGCGCCGCTGCCGCCACGAGCAAGGCCACCTTATCGAAGCGTCCGAATGGGGCCGGCAAGGGCGTCGCGCCTCTTTGGGTCAACCAGTTGGTGGAAAAGGCCGGTGTGACGCGCCCGCCAATCACCATCACCAGCATGAGCGCTGTGGCAATGGCGACCCTGTGGCCGTAGGTGGCTGCGCCCTCGCGAACCACCTCTGCACCAAACACCCCTTGGCCGACGACAAACAGGGCCAAGAGGGCCACCACAGGAAGGTTCCGCCGGTTGCCTGCGGCCGC
>JBCDCF010000332.1:0-4889 GCA_039182345.1 Pseudomonadota bacterium | reverse complement strand
GGTGCATTCGTCCATCAGTTCCTCGTTGCTGAAGAGGCGGTTGTTGAACCCCAGCTCCCTCAACGATGCGGCCGAGTTCGGGCGCGCGTTGGATGCAGCCCGTCACGCTTTGGCGTTGGACAGTTTGGAGCCGTTCAATCACGTGGTCTCTGCCTGGGCGCACATGTAGACCAACAACCATGCCCGCGCCCTTGACGCATTCGACACGGCATTGAGGTTGAACCCCTACTCATCGCGTATGTTGATGAGTGCGTCCCAAGGCAATGCCTATGGCGGCAACCTGCGCCGTGCGCGCGAACTGTCCGACAGGGCCATGGCGCTCAGCAACCGCTGGATCCCGCCCTACTTCCACTCCTACAACGCACGCCTGGCGTTCCTTGAGGGGAGCCTTGTGGAGTGTCAGAGCCATCTTGAGCGCGCCCCCGACAATATCGAGAACGCAATTTTGTCGACCATCGTTGCCACGGAGCTTGGCCGCAAATCCGACGCGTCATGCGCCAAAGACGCTATGATGCGGCGCGTCCAGTCCACGGCGCCCCAGCTGATGAACGATACCAATCAGTTCGCCAGCTGGATCAGTTCCACCAGCATGATCAAGGATCCGCTGCAAAGGCGCCGTTTCCTTTCGGGCCTTGAGAGGGCCGGTGTCCCGCTGACGGGCGTGCCGAGCTAACGGCCCGATCCTCTCAAAGCTTGACTGCGTCCCAACCGGGTGGGGAGGACGGTCGCCCTCTCCCAACCCAAAGCGTCGGGCGCAGTGCCCGTTAGCTGAGCGGACGCAGGCAGCCCAGAACGGCCATGGTGCCGAGCATCTTCAGATACTCATGGTCGTTGGCGCGCAGGCGGCTGGAGTCCACCGATTCGGGAAGGACGAGGTGCACGGTGTCGTCGCTGTCTTCGTGCAGGACGATGTTGAGGCCCTCAAGGTTCTCTTCGGCCACACCCGCAGCGCGCAGATAGCCAATGGGATCGGCACGGAACGCTTCACGCTTCTCGGGATCGTTGGCAGCTTCGCCAAAAGCTTTACCGATCTGCGGAATTGCTGACCGATTGACGGAGATACGGGCCATTTGCTTTCCCCTGAGCTCGCGCTTCACAATGCCTTCAAGATGTTCGGACACATCGAACGCATCACAGTCGATTTTGGCCTCGTAGAACATGACGAAAATCCCCTTATTCCTTCTGGACGCTCGGCGAATGCCCGGCGGTTGCATTGAGTTACCACCAAAAGTCGGCGGCAATAAATCCTTGTGCTTACGAATGCTTGAGACTGTTATCCACAGCTGTCCTGCCTGTTTTATGGTCGTTTTTTCCGCCCAAGAATCGACCGATCCTGACTGGATGCGGCTGTGGGGCGCGGCCGCAGGGCGCGGCCTCGATCGCGAGAGCGCGGAGATTGCTGCGCAATGTGAAGCGGTTGAGAGGGTCTGCCTGATCAGCCAGGGCGCGAGCGATCCGCGACTTTCAACCCTAGAGGCCCTCGACAAGCCTCCTATCGAGGCCAAACTGTTATGGAAATTTAGTGCATCTCAGATGCACAATCATAGCGCAAACATGCAGTCTATTGCACGTTTAGGCTGTGGATGGCGCGTGGATAAACGCTGGCTCCACGGCCGGCACTGGCTGAACGGGTCCTCCGTCGCGCTGCCCGCCACGGCAACACTGTTTCACGAAGAGCGATTCCTTGGCCTTCCTCCTATCTTGTCCTCGTCCTCTGGAGCGGCGGTCCGCGACACGCCTGAGCGGGCCGCAGACCATGCGGTGATGGAGCTGATGGAGCGCGATGGTGTGGCCATCTGGTGGTACAACAAGCTTGTGCCTGCGCGCCTTTCCGCCGCCCGTTCCGCTGCCGCGCTTCCTCAACCCTTGGGAACTTGGCTTGGCGAACGCCAGCGCCTTATCTGGCACCTTGCTTTGCCGTCCGACCTTCCCGTTCCCACTGTCGTGGCATTGTCCGCGGTGCCGGACGGAACGCAACCGGCCATTGGCGCGGCCGCGGCCCTCCATATAGATGATGCCATCACATCCGCGACGCTTGAGATGCTACAATGTGAGATTGCATTGACCCACATGCGGCAAGCCCAGGCGGCGGACGACCCGCCGGCACCGCCGCCACTCCTTACCTGGTCGGACGACACCAACGCCCTCACGACCGCCTATCTTGCAGGGACCGCAGGCGACCCTGTGGATGCCGACACGGACATGGGCACACTAAAGCGCGTCCTCACCGAGCGGGGGATCGACATCTATATTGCCGACCTCACCCTCCCAGCGTTCGGCGCCCCTGTGGTGCGTGCCGTCTCCCCCCAGTTGCGCGATTGGCTGCCCCGCTTTGCCCCAGGCCGGCTTTATGATGTGCCGGTGGCGCTCGGGCTGCGCGGTTCGGCCATGGACGAGGCTGACCTCAACCCCGTGCCTTTCGTGATCTGACAGGGCCGGCTCCTCACTGTCAGGGGGGCGCTATGGTCTCGTTGAGGGGGAGGGTGGTAGCCTCTCATTGTCTTTCAGGCGTCAAGGCGCCATCAAATCGGCCGCGTTCCGTGCCCACCGGCACCCTGTTTCGGAACGCTTCAACCGGACCATTTCCAGCCATGACCCTTGTGAACGCCACCATGTCATTGCCATCCGCCCCGTCTGTTGTGGTCAGGGGCCTTTTGCGACCGGCACTTGTTGTGTGCGTTGCGGGGGCCCTTGCAGGGTGTGTCGGCGGTTCACAGGAGGTGAGCCGTGTCGCCCAGCCGGCCGAGAACTGCCGCGCCGCCACAGATCTTGGCGACAGGGATGATGATCTGTCCGCCTTCCAAGGGGTGTGCGCCACCGAGACGGTGTTCTCTGAAGGTGGCGTCACCTGGCGCATCCAGACCCTGAGAACGGGGCGGCGCGGTCCCCTCTTCGTTCTGCCCCATGATGATGAAAATGCCGCCCAGGCCACAGCGGCCTACGCTCTGTCGCGCTATGGCGGCGCGGCGACCATGGTGGAAACCGGCGGGCGACGCGCCAACGGTGGCATCGACCCCAACCGCTTCTTTGATGCCGGGCGGCTGGATTGCGGCAAGGGCGGCGCCGATGCGTTTGTCGCCGCCATGCTGGGCCCCGGCGGTCGTCCGGTCATAGCCCTTCACTCCAATGCGCGCGGGTCGGCACGCACCGGCGGCGCCGGCAGCATTTCCATCCGCGCCCCTTATAGCGGGGCAACCGCGTTCCCGAGCAGTTCGGCCACAGGCGGTCTTGCCAGCGAAGATGCCATGGTCATCCTTGCCAGCCGAAGGGGGCCTGAAGACGGGCGCATCCGCGCGCTGACCCAGTCCCTCAACAATGCAGGCGTCCACGTGATGGTGGAGACGGTGGACACCGCCCGCACCGACTGTTCGCTCTCCCACTATGCCGTTGCCAACGGTCTGACCTACGCCAATGTGGAGGCGGCGGATGGTGATACGGCCACACAACGCAGAATCTTGGACATACTGATGGAACGACTTTAACCATTCAAGACTTGCGGTGAGTGCGACGACAGCAATACGCTGAACTGATTAGCACCTCGCCAAAGGCCCACCGGTCAAATGCTCACCGTCGACAACATCTCCCTCTCCTTTGGCGGCATCCGTGCGGTGAACGCCTGTTCGTTTCAGGTGGCTGAGGGGTCCATCACCGGTCTCATCGGCCCCAACGGGGCGGGAAAGAGCACCATCTTCAATGTGATCGCCGGCGCGCTGAAGCCTGACAAAGGCGCCGTTCACCTCTCTGGCAGGAACATCACGGGCCGCGCCACACACACCCTTTTTCATGATGGGCTGGTGCGCACCTTCCAGATCCCGCACGAGTTTTCGCGCATGACCGTGCGGGAAAACTTGATGATCGTCCCGCCGGGCCAGACGGGCGAACGGCTCGCGTCCAACTGGTTCGCCTGGGGCAAGATCCGCCGTGAAGAAAAAGAGATCGGCGACAAAGTGGACGATGTCCTCTCCTTCCTCAACATCTCGCACGTGGCCGATGAACTGGCGGGCAACCTCTCAGGCGGCCAGAAAAAGCTCCTGGATCTTGGCCGCACCATGATGACCGATGCCCGCCTGGTGCTCCTCGACGAACCGGGCGCAGGGGTGAACCGCACCCTTCTGGGCGACATTGTCGAGGCCATCCGCAAGTTGAACGAGGAGCGCGGCTACACCTTCTGCCTCATCGAGCATGACATGGAGGTCATCTCGAAGCTGTGCCACCCGGTCATCGTCATGGCCCAGGGCACGGTCTTGACCGAAGGCCCCATGGACGATGTGCGCGCCGACCCCCGTGTGCGCGAGGTCTATCTCGGCCACACCGACATTGAAGAGGGCGCCGCGCAATGAGCCTTTTGAAGGCTGACAAGCTGGCCGGCGGCTACGGGTCCGGCGCCAACACGCTGCACGGCGTGGACCTTTATGTGGAAGACGAAGAAATCGTCGTCATCGTCGGGCCAAACGGGGCGGGAAAATCCAGCTTCATGAAGGCCGTGTTCGGCCTTTTGAACATCACAGGCGGCAACGTCACCTTCATGGGTGATGATATCACGGGGCTGGCGCCCGACCAGGTGGTCAAGCGCGGCGTCTGTTACGTGCCCCAGGAAAGCAATGTCTTCCGCACGCTGACGGTGGACGAAAATCTCGACATGGGAGGCTTCACCGTCAAAGGCAGCCTCGACCGTCAAAAGACCCGCATCTACGAGCTTTTCCCGCAGCTGGCCGAACGCAAGCGCCAGCCCGTGGGGCAGATGTCGGGCGGCGAGCGGCAGATGGTGGCCATGGGCCGCGCCTTGATGCTTGAGCCGAAGCTCCTCCTCCTTGACGAGCCCACCGCAGGCCTGTCGCCCCGCTACATCGAAGTCACCTTCGACACCGTCAAAGCCATCAACGAACTTG
>JBCDCF010000331.1:0-4892 GCA_039182345.1 Pseudomonadota bacterium | reverse complement strand
CTGCCGACCAGGCGATGATCGGCCTGTCGGCAGCCGTCGGCAGTGCCAACCACGTGCCGCCTTTCGGAGGGATGGACCTTCTCCTCGGCACCAATCCTTTGGCCGTTGCCGTTCCCGCAGCAGGGCGCGCGCCGTTTCTCCTCGACATGGCCACCACCATTGCCTCTGCCGGCAAGATCAAGACGCTGGCCCAAAGGGGCGAGACGATGCCTGAAGGCTGGATGGTGGGGCGCGACGGCAAACCCCTCACCGACCCCAAAAGGCAAAGCGAGGGCTTCCTCCTTCCCATCGGCGGCGCAAAGGGTTACGCACTTGCCGCTGCGATCGCCCTTCTGGCCGGGGGGCTCAACGGCGCGGCCATGGGACGCCAGGTGATCGACTTTTCCAAAGACACGAAGACGCCGGCCAACACGGGCCAGTTCGTGGCGGCCATCAGCCTCAGCGCGTTCGGCGATCCCGACGCCATTGCCGCAACCGCTGCCGCCTTCTGCGCCGACCTTGAAGCCTCCACCCCGCTCCCAGGCCACGACAGCGTGCGCATTCCTGGCGCCGGCCGCGACGACCTTTACCTGGAGCGGCGCACCAACGGCATTCCCCTTCACCCCAACCTTCGCCGGGACCTCGACGCCATCGCCGACGCCCGTTCCCTTCCCCGCCTTGCGGCCGCCTAGTCAGAGGACCCCTTGTCGATGAACTACCTGTTCCAGCCCCCCGCACCGGCCGCCCTGCCCATCCTCGGCGATGACAAGATGTTTCCCGTCAGGCGCGTTTACTGCGTGGGCCGCAACTACGCCGCACACGCCATCGAGATGGGCCACGACCCCGACCGCGAGCCGCCCTTCTTCTTCCAGAAAAACCCCGACAATCTCTCCTTGGGCGACACTTTCCCCTACCCCAGCGCCACCGAGGACCTTCACCACGAGATCGAGATGGTGGTGGCGCTGAAGTCCGGCGGCACGGACATTGCCGTCGATGACGCGCTCAATCACGTCTTCGGCTATGGGGTCGGCCTCGACATGACACGGCGCGACCTTCAGGGCACGGCAAAGAAGCTCGGCCGGCCTTGGGAGGTGGGTAAGGCGTTCGAGGCGTCCGCCCCCTGCGGCCCCCTCACCCCGGCCGCCACCATAGGCCATCCCGACAAAGGCGCCGTGGTGCTGACGGTGAATGGCGAGGTGCGCCAGGAAGGCGACCTCTCACAACTCATCTGGAAGGTGCCTGAGATGATTGCTTATCTCTCAGGCCTCTTCACCTTGGCCGCTGGCGACATCATCATGTCAGGCACGCCCTCAGGTGTTGCCGCCGTGGTGCGCGGTGACGTCCTTCACGCCCATGTGGATGGGCTTGAAGATCTCACCGTGCGGGTGGTCTGACCGGCCCCCCACCCGGGCCCTCAGGCCTTGGCGTGGAGGGTGACGAGGACGCGCGCCTCGGACCCCTCCTCGAAGGTCGCCGCAACGCGCAAAAAGTTGCCGAAGTGGGCGACGCGGGCGCAGGCGAGCCCATCCTTTTGGGTGGGCATTGCAATGCGCGAGCCCTCATCCATCCAGTGGATCCCGTCGGGCGACATCTCCACCCGCGCGATGGGCTGCGGGCCGACGGGGGCTTTGAGGGCGCGCACGAAAATCACCACCTCGCGCGCCCAGCCGGCCTCGTAAGGCTCGCTTGCCGCAAAACCGTCCCAGTGTTCGTTGCGCGACAGGATGGCGGTGATGTTTTCCGGCAGCATCAAAAGTCCCCCGAGATGCATACCGAATCCACGTAAAGAAACGCCCGCTTGTCGGCGTTCGCCTCCACGAAGAAGGCAAAGTTCAACATGTCCCAAAGGTTGGGCATGGCGGGGATGACCATGGGTTCAAACCCGCTCATGTCGAACACGCGATCATTGCAGCGAAACTGTAGCGCCGACATGGACTGAAGGTCGAAGTCAAAGACGATGTAGAGCCAGTTCACCTTCGTTGCGATCTCATTATAGCAAAGCCGCTGGTCGCCCCCTGCCAAGTCCTCCCACCCCTTTGGCGCAAGATGGTAGTGGGTGGCTGTCTTGTTCTCCGTGCCAATGGGCTTGAAGGGCGTTGTGGAACGCTTGAATTGCCAACGCTGTGCGCTGCCATTCTCATCAGCGTTGAGGAAGCGGATGTGCGGCATCACACGCGCCGCGTCAGCATCCTTGTCGCCCCCTTGCAGGTCGAACAGGAAGCCGAAGGAGCGCACGTCCGTATCCCCAAGGCGCAGCTCGCTCGCCTCAGGCTTATAGGTGACATACGCCTCGAAACGGATGGGCCCGCGGTGGCGCATGGTCAGCCGCTTGATGGCAACGTTTTGCGCCCCCAACACAGGCCGCGTTGCAATCTTCAAGGCGTAGGAGCTGTCCACGGCGCCGTGGGAGCCAGCGTCCCAATGGGCAAGCGTTGAGAGCATGGCGCTGGTGTGCTGGGCGTAGCCTGGCAACATGGTGTCCAGCGTGTCTTCATAATTGCCCACAAGCTGGGCCCACCCACAGTGCCCCCGCGCAAAATCGTCGTGCACGAGGATGCGCCGCATGGGGTCGAACCGGCTGAGCGCGGGGTTGGCGAGGAGCGCCCCCTGGCGCATCGCCTCGGCGAGATCGTTGGGGTCGCTCTCACGGCGCATCGGGTCTCCTCGCCGGCGGATGCGGCCGGTCACTGAAAGGCAAATGGGTCATGGGGCGGCAAGCCGTTTGACGGCGTCCCAGTCGATGGTGAGGCCAAGGCCAGGCCCCTGCGGCACATCGAGGGTGCCGTTTCTGGCGCGAAGGCACCCTGGCGCAAGGTCGGCAAGGGCGGTTTTGAAGGGGCTCTCGTCGCCCTCGCACTCCATGATGCGAAAGTTGCCCATGGCGGCGGCCAGATGAACGCTCGCCGTCTCGCACACAATGCCGGACATGCCGATGTGGGGGGCGTAGGCCACGTCGAACGCCTCTGCGAAGGCCGCCATGCGGCGCGTCTCTGTGATGCCGCCGGCCCGCGCCACGTCGGGCTGCAGCACGGAGAGCGTGCGCGATTGAATGAGCCGCCGCGCCTGGTCGACGGTGTAGTTGCTTTCCCCTGCCGCAAGGGGAACCCTTGTGCGCCTTGCAAGCGCCTCGTAACCCGCCTCGTCCTCAGGCCGCAAAGGCTCCTCGAACCAATCGTAGCCGTTGGCGTGGAGGGCATCGGCCAAACGGATCGCATCGTCGAGCCCGTAGGCCCAGTTGGCGTCCACGCAAAGGCCGATCCCATCGCCTGCGCGGGCGCGCAACCGCTCGATCCTGCGGCAGGCGTCCTCCACAGGGTTTGCCACCTTCACCTTGATGTTGGTGAAGCCGCGGTCGATGTAGCGGTCAAGCTCGTCGTCGGCGACCGCATCGTCCACCCAGTTGACGGCGGCGGCATAGACAGCCACCTCGCGCCTGCCCACACCGCCCAAGAGGGTGGCGATGGGAAGGCCCGCCGCCTTCCCCAAAATGTCCCACAGGGCAATGTCCACCCCGGACATCGCCTCCATCAGCACCCCGCCCGCGCGGCCTGAAAGGGCACGGCGCATCCCCTGCCAGTGGGCGGCAATGGCTTTCGCATCGCGCCCCACAAGGCGCGGCTTCAACAGCGTCTCGATGATGTTGGCGTAGGCACGGGGGGCGAAGCGGGCCAGACATTCGCCCACGCCCACAAGGCCCTCGCTGGTGTGTACCCCCACCAGGACGATGGACACGTCCGTGTAAGCGCCCCAGGAGGTGACGGTCGGGCGCGGCAAGGTCTGCGTCAAAGGGTGGGCGATGACGTCGGTGATGACAATGTCCGCAGAGGCGCTCACGGCTGCATCTCCGCCACCTTGTCCCAGTCGATGGTGATGCCAAGGCCGGGCCCCTCGGGACAGCTGAGGACGCCGTTTTCGGCACGCACATAGCCTGGAGCAATGTCGGCAAGGTCGGCCTTGAAGGCATTGGGTGCGCAGGCACATTCCAGCATCAAGGTGTTGGGCATGGCGGCGGCCAAGTGAAGGCTCGCCACCTCGCACACAATGCCTGACATGCCAACGTGGGGCGCGAAGGCAACGTCGTTCATGTGGGCGAACTCGGCCATACGGCGCGCCTCGGTGATGCCGCCTGCCCGGGTCACGTTCGGCTGTAGCACCCCCAGCGCACGGGCGCTTACGAGGGGCTTTGCCTGGTCGAGCGTAAAGTTGCTTTCCCCCGCTGCGAGGGGGACTGGGGTGCGCTCGGCCAGAAGCGCGTAGCCGGCTTCGTCCCCCGGCCGCAAAGGCTCCTCGAACCAGATGTAGCCATGGGCTGCCAGAGCGTCCCCCACACGGATGGCGTCATCAAGGGTGAAGGCCCAGTTGGCGTCGGCGCAAAGGGTGGCGTTGCCGGCACGGGCCCGCACCCGTTCGATCCTGCGGCAGGCAGCATCCACGGGTCCTGCAATCTTCACCTTTATGGCGTCGAACCCGCGGGCCAGAAACGCATCCACCTCATCGTCCGCCCGCCCTTCGTCTGCCCAGTTGACGGATGCTGCGTAAACGGGGACGGCCTTGCGCCCCACGCCGCCCAGAAGGTCGGCAATGGGAAGGCCCGCCACCTTGCCCAAGATGTCCCACAGGGCAATGTCGACCCCGGAGATTGCTTCCATCAACACCCCGCCTGAGCGACCGGAAAAGGCACGGCTCATGGCCGGCCACAACGCACCGATGGCGGTTGCCTCCTGACCGAGGAGGCGCGGCGTCAAGGCGCTCTCAATCACCTCCACGGCAGCCTTTGGCGCAAAGCGTGACAATGCCTCGCCGACGCCCGAGAGGCCGCTGTCCGTCACCACCTCCACCAGGACGATGGAGACGGCCTCGTAACGGCCCCATGCGGTCTCGTTGGGACGGGCCAGACGGTGGGTGAGCGGATG
>JBCDCF010000330.1:0-4902 GCA_039182345.1 Pseudomonadota bacterium | reverse complement strand
GTCCGCCGCGGCAGCATCGCCTGGCATTGGGTCGGGGCAGGGGGTGGTGCTCATGGCCGTCGTCCTCTCGCGCTGCCCGCCCCACCGCCTGACCGAAAGAGCCTGAGGGTATAAGATCGGCGCCCGAGGATTGAGACGCCAGGACGCGCGAGAGGACGACGGCCATGAGCACCACCCCCTGCCCCGACCCAATGCCAGGCGATGCTGCCGCGGCGGACGCCATCGAGACCGTCATCATCCCACGGGCACGGGACCTTGGCGGGTTCGAGGTGCGCCGCGCCCTCCCCTCGCCGAAGCGGCAGATGGTCGGCCCGTTCATCTTCTTCGACCAGATGGGCCCTTCGGAGTTCGTGCTGGGGGAGGGGATTGATGTGCGCCCCCATCCGCACATCAACCTTGCCACGGTCACCTACCTGTTTGAGGGCGAGATCCTCCACCGCGACAGTTTGGGGACCGAGATTGCCATCCGCCCCGGTGCGGTGAACTGGATGACGGCGGGCAAAGGCATCGTCCACTCAGAACGCACCGCCCCTGAGGAAAAAGCCAAAGGCCCGAAGCTGTTCGGTCTGCAGACCTGGGTGGCGCTCCCCTCACAACACGAAGAGACGGACCCCGGCTTTGCCCACCACGCCGCCGACGACCTTCCCGTGGTCGAGGAAAACGGCGCGCGGTGCCGCATTGTGGTCGGCAGCGCATGGGGACAGTCGGCGCCGGTGAAAGCGTTCTCCGACACCATTTATGCCGACATCGCGCTGGCGCCAGGCGCCTCCATTCCGGTGGATGCCGCCCATGAGGAACGGGCCATCTACACCGTGAACGGCGAGGTGGAGATTGCCGGCACCACCTTCGGCCCTGGTCAACTCCTGGTGCTGCGGCCGGGCGATGCCATCACCGTGAAAAACGCCGGCACCACACCGGCACGCTCAGTCCTTGTGGGCGGTGAGACCATGGACGGTCCGCGCTACATCTGGTGGAATTTCGTCTCCTCGCGCAAAGACAGGATCGAGCAAGCCAAGGCCGAGTGGAAGGCCGGCAAGTTCGACACCGTGCCGGGCGATGCTGAGGAGTTCATCCCCCTGCCGGAGTGATCCGTCAGGCGGCTTGGGAAGTGACCATGTCGCCCATGACGGCTTGGAAGCGGGCGAAGGCGGCTTTGGTTTCCGCCGCAAAGGCGTCCACCAGAGGGCGCGGCCCATTGTCGGCCCGCTTGATCCCCACCTCGAAGGCGCCCGGCTCCGGCAGCCCCGCGCTTGGCGGAACAAGCCGCAGACCGTTGCCCATGAAACGATAGGGCAGCGCGGCAACGGCAAGGCCTGCACGCACGGTCGTCGTCAACGCCGATGCGCTGGAGCCCACATAGGCAATGCGGTAGGGGATCGACGCCCCCTCAAGCGCGGTGACGGCAAGGGCGCGCCACACGCAGCCGGCATGCCAAACGGCAACAGGCAGCGGCCGCTCAGCCTCAAGCGAACGGTCCACGGGGGCGACCCAGCTCAACGGTTCGGTGTGGAGGCATTCAGCACCTGTGACGGACCCGCCGAGCGTCAAGATGGCAAAGTCCAGTTCGCCAGCGTCAAGCATGTCGTTGAGTTGGAGGCTGCTGGCACAAGTGATCGCCACCTCCACCGTTGGGTGGCGCGCCGCGAACCGGCCGAACACGTCCGGCAGAAACGCATCGGCATAATCATCAGGCGTGCCGATGCTGATGCGCCCGCCGATAGAGCGCGGGTTGAAGCGGGTCAGCGCCTCGTCGTTGAGGTGGACGATGCGCCTTGCATAGTCCTGCAGCTCCTGACCGGCCGCTGTCAGGTGATTGCGCCGGCCGGATTTGGCGAACAGCTTCTGGCCGACCACCTCCTCAAGCCGCTTGATCTGCATGGAGACGGTGGATTGGGACTTGTTCACCCGCAACCCCGCTTCGGCAAAGCTTGGCGCCGTAACGCAGGTGAGGAAGGTGCGCAGCGTGTCGATGTCGAGCGCGTGCATAGTCAGCCGTCCAATCCATATTCGCGATGCGTTTCTCCATAAACATTCGTTAGACTGATTTGTCAACAGAACGCATCTTCAATCCAGATCGCTCACGCTTGATGGATTGGATATGACGATGTTTTTTCGCACCACCGACTCGCTTGACGACACCGCCGATCAGGTCTGGCGGCTGCGCCGCCTGGTGACGGCGCCGTGGCGCTGGTTGCGCGGCGACGGCACCCTTGAGGCCTACGCCCATTTGTCGGCACGCCAGCTCCAGGACATTGGCCTCGACAAAGCCGACATCGACCTTGCCGCGCAGCCGGGCCGGCAGGCCTCCGCCACCCTTGCGTTGGCCTATAGGCGCCGAAAGGCGGCCCTACCGGCGGCATGACAGGAGGGCGATGTGTGCTGCACTGCCAAGTCAGCCGGTCTGATGATCAATTGAGTTGTGAGGCTTCACCCGCCTCGCTACCCTCCGGCCACGTCGAAGCCGACAACGTTTCGCGCGCAACGGCACAACGCTGCCGACCATTATCCGGAGGAGATGCCCATGAGAGTTTTGACAGCCGTTTTGGCCACCACAGGGCTGGTGGCCGGGCTCAGCGCGGCCTCAGCACAAGAATTCACGCTGCGCATTCAAAACCACCAAAGCCCGGAGTCCGTCTCTGGCAAAAACATCGCTCAATGGCAAAACGACGTTGAGGTGATGACCGGCGGCCGCGTCAAGATCGAGATGTTCTACTCGTCCGCCATCGTGAAATCGGTGGAGACGTTCGACGCGGCCATCAACGGCATCGTCGACGCTGACTTCACCAATGGCTCCTACCAGACCGGCAAGGACGCCGCCTTCCAGTTCGTCTCCGACGTGATGGGCGGCTACGACACGCCCTGGCAGTTCTATGCCTGGCTCTATAATGGCGGCGGCATGGAGCTGACCCAAAAGCTCTACAATTCCTACGGAATGCACCTTTTAGGATGGCAGATTCCTGGCATGGAATCCCTGAACGCGGCCAAGCCCCTGGCCGGCCCTGCCGATCTGGTGGACTGGAAGTTCCGCTCCCCTCCCGGCATGCAGACGATGATCTTCGACAACCTCGGCTCTTCGCCTGTGGTGATCGACTTCACGGAAGTCTTCACCTCGCTGGAGACGGGCATCATCGACGGGGCGGACGCCTCCAACGTCTCAACCAACCGCTCGCTCGGCATCTATGACCTGGTGAAACACACCACCTATCCTGGCTTCCACTCCATGCCGGCGGACCACTTCGCCATCAACCTCGATGTGTGGAACTCGCTGCCCGAGGACATCCAGCGCATCATGACGGTGGCCACGCAAAAAACCTCGTTCCGCACGACGCTCGACTACTCCGTCGACATTCAGAACGCTGTGAACCAGTTGCAGGGCGAGGTGACCTTCCACGACTGGTCCCCTGAAGACCGGGCCACCTTCCGCGAAGGGGCGCGCAAGGCGTGGGCTGAGTTTGCCTCCGATTCTCCGGAAGCGCAGGAGCTGATCCAGTCGCACCTGACGTTCATGAACCAGCTCGGCCTCGTCACCACAGGCGCCGAGTAAGACGCGCGAAAAAGGCCGGGGCGCAGCAATGCGCGTCCCGGCCTTTGACCGCTACATGTCGTAGTAGAACTCTTCGCGAACGACTTTGCCGTCCTTCACCGTGTAGACGGCAATCTCCTTCATCTGCATGCGCTTGCCGTCGGGCTTGGCCGTCACATCCATCTCGTAGATGACGGCGAACTTGTCGTCCCCATGGGGGTACGGCCCGTCCACGCTGGAGCTGTGCACCTCTGTGTTGGCAAACCACCAGTCGTGCTTGCCGCGAATGCCGTCCCGGCCGTGGATCTCGCGTCCCGCCTCTTCGCTCATGGGGGTGGATTCCACCGAGACCACGTCATCGGCGTAGTGCGTGTCCAATAGCTCATACGTTTTGCCATTGCGGTTTGCCTCCACAACGGCGTCCGCAACCTCTTTCAGCGACATCGATCTGCCTCCCGTCTCATGGGCGGGCGCGCTCATTCGCCCCGCCATCGGCCGCCCGACCCATTCCAGGCGACCTGCGACGGATGTACCGCAAAAACGAACAAAAGTGAAACATTTATCGCGCGCCGCGTTCACATCTGCGCGTAAAGGGTCGCGTTAAGGGGCCTGTGGCACCACACCGTTGCGGCGGCGCACCCGCTTCGCTACCGTCCCGCCCACTGATCCAATCAGTGGCGTATGACAGGCGACTGGCAACAGACCAGCGCACTTGGGAGGACCATAATGTTACGCACTATCATGGCCGGCGCGGCCGTTGCGGCTTTCGGCGTTACTGGCGCTATGGCGCAGGCCGAATTTACCCTGCGCATTCAGACCCACCTGTCACCGGAATCGGTGTCGGGTAAAAATGCCGCACAATTCTTCAACGACGTCGAAGTGATGTCGGGCGGACGCATCGACATTGAGGAGTTTTTCTCCTCCGCCGTGGTGAAGTCGGTGGAAACGTTCGACGCGGCCATCAACGGCATCCTCGACGGCGACATGACCGGCGGCGCCTACCAGACCGGTAAGGACCCTGCCTTCCAGTTCGTGGGCGACGTGATGGGCGGCTACGACACGCCCTGGCAGCTCTATGCCTTCCTTTATAATGGCGGCGGCATGGAGGTGGCCCAAAACCTTTATAATGAGTACGGCATGCAGCTTATCGGCTGGTGGATTCCGGGCCAGGAGGCGCTGTCCTCTTCGACGCCCATCGCCGGCCCTTCTGACCTGACGGACTGGAAGTTCCGCTCGCCTCCCGGCATGGAGACGAAGATCTTCGCCAACATGGGGGCCTCCCCCATCGTGATGGACTTCACCGAGGTCTTCACCGCGCTTGAGTCCGGCATCATCGACGGGGCGGACGCGTCGAACCTGTCCACCAACCAATCGATCGG
>JBCDCF010000329.1:0-4907 GCA_039182345.1 Pseudomonadota bacterium | reverse complement strand
CTCCGTCCATGTGTTGAGGACGGGCTGGGAGAAGGCGACAATGGCCATGAACAGGATGATCGGAAAGGCGATCACCATTTCCTTGGAGAGCCCTGCCACAGGCTCGGCCAGCCCTTCGATGAAGGTGGGCAGGAAGGGCCGCGTCAGCTCCTCGGCAAAGAAGAACAGGAAGACAGGGGCGCGCACAGCCACAAGGCTGACAGGCGGGTCGTGGCGGGTGGTGCTAAGCTGGTTGCGCTCCCCCAAAGCTTTAAGGGACGCGCTCGTCTCCTGCGCCCCTTGCGCCTCCGCCTGTGCGGTGAGGGAGGCGTGGGTCTGGCGCACGCGGTCAATCTCCGCATCCACCGCCTGCACCTCTTCGGCGATGCGCCCTGTGCCCTGAAGGGGTGTGTGGGGCCTGAAATCGCCTTTGGACAAGGCATCGAAGCGTTGGGCGAGCCCGCGCATCAACACGGCCGAAGAAACCGAGAAGGCGAACGCCACAAGCTCAAGCGCCACAAGGATGGCCACCACAAGGAGGACCGCAACGTCCACCCACAATTCGCGCACAAGGGTCTCGGCCACGGCGTTGGGGATGCCCACCACCACCTCGCCCGCCTCGATCCCGTCGACGGTGACGGGGGCGGCGATGACGCGCATGTCCGTGCCGCCGTCAAGCAGGCTCCCCTCGGGCATCGCCACATCATCGCCCTTGGCAAAGGCGATGGGGCCGCCCTCCTCATCCACAATGGCGGCGTACCCGAATTCGGGATTGTCGTTCAGCGTGGTGACCAGCACCTCTTCGGCGCGCACAAGGTCTTCAAGGGCAATGCCGTAGCCCACCGCCTCGCTCACAAGGCTTGAGAGGGAGCGGGCGACGGTGTCGGCCTTCTGGTCCAGCGCCGGCAACAAAAGGGTCTGCGCGGTTCTGATGGTCTGCCAGGAGATGGCGGCAAGGCCGGCAATGAGGATCGCCGTCACGAACGAGATGATGATGAGGTCGAAACGGCGCATCCTTAGCGCCCCCCGCCATCAGGCTTCGCGAGGCGTGCGGCGATGGCCGCGTGCGCCTCATCCACCGACCCAAAGGTCTGTCGCAACTGCGCCGGGATGAGGTTGGCGCCCGATTCGCCCGCCGTTGCGCTCGCCTCGCTTTGGGTGCCGCCGGTCAGTCGCTGCGTCAAGGCGCGAACGGTCAGGATCACCCCGGCCACAATGGCAAGGACGGCGAACACGAGGGCAATGACGGCGGCGGTGAAGATGGCCGTTGCCACCTGGTTCAACGCCCCGTCAATTGTGGCGCGCGAGGCACGCACCACGACGGTGCCCTCCGCCGTCTCGAACGCCGACACGATGGATGCGGTGCGCGCCAGGACCTCGGCGGATTGAGGCGAATAGGTCTCCCCCACCCGGTCCCCGTCGCTGGAAAACAAGACCGTGCCTGTGGAGCCCACAACGTCGACGGACACAATCACCGCGTCGGCGGCCTTCTCACGCTCAAGCAGGCGGCCGAGCGCATCCTGCCCGGCAAGGGGCATTCCCATGGACAGCGCCACCTGGGCGTCACTGGCAACGCGCCGCGCCACGGTCTCAAGCCGCGCGCCCAAAAGGTCCATGTAGGAGGTGCGCACGCTGGCATAGTTGAGGTAGGCGCCAAGCGCCAAAGCCGCTGCGGTCAGCGGGATCAAAACGGCAAGCAGCGTGACGATCAGCTTGTTCATGATGGAACGGGGCACGGACAGCGCAAACCGGCCGCAGGATGCGCCTGGCAACGCACCTGCGCAACGGCACGGCACGCCCTCATTGTCCCCTGGTGCCTTCCGAAAGGCCAAGGGAATGGGCGCACGGGGCGGGTGCCGACAACCTCCATCTTTTGGAACGGCACCGCAATCGGGCCATCGAACCGCCACCAAGTCAATGACTTGCGGCCAAATTGGTCGCAATGGCGCCGCTATTCGTGCCGGTTTTGTTGCATGGCCCACACGCCTCATCACGCCCTCGTGAGACCCAAGGCCATCCACACCTGAAAGGCGAGCGGATGGGCGAGAGGAGACGGGGCGTGTCACCACGCAGCAAACATGATCTATTGATGGACATGGTTGGCCCGTGCCAGTGACGGTCAAAGACGCCGACATCCAGCGAGAGACCAGAAGATTTTCGTCTTGCCCCACCCTTTGCGGACGCGCCAACGCTGTGGCCGGAGACGCCCATGAGGGGCATCAGCCGCACCATTGTCTTCGTCATTGCCGCAATTGTGGCGATGGTGGGTTTTGCGGCCGTCGCAGCCCGCGTCGTGGAGCGGGGCGAGGAGGCGCTTGCCGAAGCGCGTCTTGGCGTCGTCCTCACCAAGGCCGATGAGACCATCGAGCGTGGCCTGCAGCTGGGCCTGCCTTTATCGGAGCTACAACAGGTGGAGCCCGTCCTCGACAGGGCCATCGCCACCTCTGACGACATCTTGGCCGTGGACGTCTTCTCCCAGACAGGCGTTACCGTCTTTTCCACCGACCGTGGGGCCGTGGGTCAGCCGGTGCCCCAAGCCTGGACCAATGCCATTGCCGAACATCGCAACCGCTTGCCCTGGCGCGCGTCGGAGCGTGAGACGGAGACCATCGGCACAGACGCCACCAACGACTTCGGCCAGACCGAGGGGTGGGTGGCCCTCATCCTTGCCCGCGATGCCCTCACCTCCCCGCTGTCGCGCCTTCCTCCTGTGCTGACCAAGGCGTGGGCGTTGATCCTTGTGGGCGCTGCTGTGATGGCGCTTGTGGGAACGCTGATCCTACGCGGCCTTCGCCGGCCGTTCGAAAGGGCCGAGGCCGCTTTGGCACAGGCCATCGACGGCGACCCGCTCGACGCGCATCTGAAGCACCGCGATGCGTTGCTCGCCAGCATTGCCGCAGCCGCCGTCACCACACGGCGCGCAGAGGAGGCTGTGGCCGATGCCAGTGGCCGCCTCAGCCGCCTCGACGACGAGCTCTGACCGTGGCCGCGTCCATCACCGATTCCAGGCGGTCGGACAGGTTGGCAGGGCTCGTCGGCCTGTCGGTGATGCTCGTGGTCCTCACCTTCAACGCCCTCATTGCCCTTGTGGCACTGTCGCCGGAGCTTGAACGGCTGCGCCACTCCTCATTGGAGGCAACACAGGCCCTTGCCATCTCCCTTGCTGACGATGTGGGGCGGGCGGTGGCGCTGGGCATTCCCCTAGAGGAGATATACCAGGCCGATCAGTACCTTCAGAACACCTTGATCGCGAGCCCTGAAGCCTCCGCCGTCGCGGTGGTGGATGGCAATGAGCAGATGCTCTACCAGGCGGGCATTGCCATGTCCGAGGCGAGCGAAGTGGTGCGCACGCCCATTCTCGCAGACCGCCAGACGGTTGGCGCGGTGTTGATTGTCCCCTCCCACGACATTGTGCATGAGGCCATGCTGCACCTCATTGCCCTCGGGCTTGCCGTGGCGCTTGTGGCCGGCTGTGCGGTGGGGGCGTGGTTCCGCATCCAGCGGCTTGAACGGGTGGATCTGCCGCGGGCGCGCTTTGTGGCCGGCGGCCGGTCGGTGGCGCGCGGTCACTTTGCCGACTATTCGCCGCCGGCAAGCGGCAGCCCGTTCAGGCCGCTCGGCATTCTCGCCGCACGCTTGACCACCCCCGTAAGACGGGCCCACCGCATCCTCCTTGCCCTTGCCGATGAGGTGCGCGCCCTCGATACCGCAGGCGCCCACGCCAAAGACATTGCCCAAAGCGTTGCCCCCGTTGCCCCCTACTGGTTCGAGCGGGCGCGCCTTTCGGGGATCGCCCAGGCGGGCGGCGCGTGGTGGATTGCCATTGCCTTTGCCCTTGGCGAGGCAACGCGCGGCCTTACCGCCAGCTTTGCCGCCGACAGGATCGGCAATGACCCCTTTGCGACCATTGCCGTTGGAGGGGCCGTTGGCGCCGATGCGCTGGGTTCAGTCCTCGGCCTCCTCTTTGCCCTTGCGCTCAAGGGACGCTACGCCAAAGCGGCGATCGCTGTGGGTCTTGCCCTTGCCGGTGTCGGCCTTGGGATCACCATCCAGCTGCGCGACCCTTTGACCTTTGTCGCCATGCAAATGCTGGCAGGGTTCGGCCTTTGGCTCGCTCTCTTTTCGGCCCTTTGCCAGCGCGGAACGCTGACGCGCCTTCCCTGGCGCGCCGCCTTGCTCCTGCTGGCCGCATGGGCGACGGGCCCGGTGATCGGCGGCATCCTCGCCGAGGCGGAGGGGCGCCGCCTTGCCTACGCCACGGTGGGCGCAGCGCTCCTTGCCATGGCGCTTCTCAGCCTGTTGGTGCCGTCGCGCCCGCGTTTGTCCCAACGCGCCCGCCCACGCCTTGAGCTGCCGGCCGGCATTGCCCTTTTCGCCATCGCCATGGCCATTGTGACGTGGGCCGACATCCACCTTGCTGTCACTCAGCTGCGGGAGAACTATGCCCATCTTGCCCTCAACTTTGCGCTGATCGGCACGGCATCTTTGCTGCCGTTCGCCATGGGGCTGCGTCTGCCGCCGGCTTCAGCGGTCGCGCTCGCGCTGGCGGCGCTGGGGGCTGCGACGGTGGTGTCGGTGCCTGCCGTCGTCGTCAGCATGGCGCTGGGGCTGGGGCTGGGGATTGCCGTCAGCGCCGCACGGGCCGGCGGGTTCACGGGGACGGGCGCCCTTGCCCTTCTCACCGGGGCCCTTGCCGCCGCCCTCATCGAGATTTCCAGCTACTGGACACAGATCACCGTGGTGCCGGTTACGGCGGCGGTGCTGGTGGCAGCTCTTGCCCTCACCCTTGCAACGGGTGGCGGCAGGCCCATCGCCGACAGGGACGCCTAGGCGATGTTGCTGCGCAGCCGCATCACCATCTTTCTCACCATCGCGCTGATCATGGTGATCGGCGGGCTTGCTGCGCTGGGTGTCCTGCGATCGCAGCT
>JBCDCF010000328.1:0-4908 GCA_039182345.1 Pseudomonadota bacterium | reverse complement strand
CTGGGAGAGGGCCGCCTGGTGCTTGCCCCTGACTGTCCTGGCAACGGCGACAGCGACCCCTTGCCCGAAGAGGTGCCGGAGATTGACCGGCTCGCCGATGCCATCCTTGATGGCCTTGATGAGAGCCTGCCCCAGGGCCCGATGGACCTTTACGGCACCCACACAGGCGCGCGCCTTGCCACCTCCATCGCGCTGCGGCGCCCAGAGCGGGTGCGGCGCCTGGTGCTGGATGGGTTCGGGGTCTACAGCGCCGACAGGCGGGCAGAGATCCTTGCCACCTATGCGCCTGAGGTGGCGCCCGATCAGATCGGCACCCACCTCATGTGGTCGTGGCATTTCGCGCGGGACCAGTGGATCTGGTTTCCCTGGTTCGAGAAGCGGAACGACCGGCGCGTGCCCCTCGACCTTCCCTCTGCCGAGGACCTTCACGCGCTGCACGTGGAGATTTTGAAGGGGCTGACCACCTACCATCGCTCCTACCGCGCCGCCTTCCGCTACGACATGCGCCACAAGCTGCCCGGTGTGTCCCACCCGACGCTGATCTGCGCCCAGCGCACCGACATGATCATCGAGATGCTGCCGGAGATGGCAGCCGTCAAACCGGATGCTGAGGTGGCCGAGCTTGCCGGCACCGCAACGCCGCAGGATGCCGATGCGACCGCGCAGACCATCGATGCCTTCCTCACCGCCCCCGCTTCTGGTGGAGGATGAGCCAGATGCCGCTCGCGATGATGAGGGCCATGCCCACCATGGCCAGCGGTGTCGGCCACTCCCCGAAGATGATCCAGCCGATGCCGCCGGCCCAGATGAGACGCAGATAGTCCAGCGCGGCAATGCTGGAGGACATGGCGAGCCTGTAGGCAATGGTGAGGAGAAACTGCAAGAGGCAGGCGAACGCCGAGATCATGGCGAGCAGCGCCCAGGTATAGGGGTGGCGCAGTGTCGCCCACTCTTCAGGCGATGCGGTGATGAGCCCGAGGATGCCGAACACCACCGTCCCAAGGGCCGCGTAGTAGAACAACACGGCAAAATGGGTGCTTTTGGCGGGCATCTTGCGGATCGCGAGGATCATGCACGCCGTCAAAAACGCGCCAAGGAGCACCACCGCGGCCGCCGTGCTGACCGTCGCTGCCATCGGCCCCAGCGCCAGAACGGTGCCGAAGAAGCCAATCCCCGCTGCGCCGAAGGCTTTGACGTCGGGCCGTTCCGACAGGAAGGGGATGGCAAGCAGCATCACGAAGATGGGCGTTGTGAAGTTGATGGAGGTGACCACCACCAACGGCAGGAAGGCCAAGCCATAGTAAAAGCAGGCCATGGACGAGAGGCCAAAGACCGCGTGCCAGAAGTGGGCCGGCTTGTCGGCTTCCACGATGGCTCTGCGGTTGCTGCGCCAGAACAGCAGCGGCAGGAACAACGCCAACACACCCAGCGAGCGCAACGCCATGGTGGAGATCGCCCCAAGCCCCTGATCGGCAAGGAGTTTGACGGACATGCCCATCAACGGAACCACCAGTGTCGTGCCCAGCATGGCCGCAAGGCCGAAAGCGTGGGCGCGGGCGGTGTCGCGATGGGCGTTGGCGGCGGTGGTCTCCTCGGAGGCGGCCGTCTGAGGTTCGTTCACCGTTTGGGAACGGGGCGCCAGAACGGCGGCCGCGTCTTTACGGTCTCAAGCAACGCTTCGTCGAAGGGGGGCAGTGTGTATCCCTGTGGCTGCGGGGGGCGTGCGGGGTAGCCTGTGCGCACCTCCACCGTGCGCCGCACCGCCGGGTCGATATAGTAAGCGCCATAAGCATAGTGGATGAGACGGCCGAAGGCCTCACCATCGCCTGCCTCAAGGTGTGACAGGGCGGCCACCTGGTCGGCCTCTGGCATCGCCTCGAAGCCGTCTGGAAGGCGGGCTGCGATGGCGTCCAGGAGTGTCGGTTCGCCACGACCGTCGGCCAGAGCGCGCGCCTTGGCGGCAAGGTCGATGGCGCTGGGGGTCGGCCAGCCGCGTTCGGGATCTCCGGGGATCAGGCGGTCGAGGACGATGGCAAGACGGTCGCTCATGCGGCCACCGTCAGCGATGCGTGGTGGTGGGCAAGGAGGTGGTCTGCGATGCGAAGGGCGTTGGCTTGAAGGGTGGGCGTCGGGTTCACGCCGCCGGCACTTGGGAAGAGCGAGCCGTCCACCACCACAAGACCCGGACAGCCATTGACATTGCCTGTTGGGTCGGTGATGGCGGTTGCGTCCGTCCCCATCGCTGCGGTGCCGAGAAAGTGGAACCCTGCCTGGCGGGACAGCGGTGTGACCGCAACCTGCGCGGCGCCGGCTTCAAGGAGGGCTTCGCGCGCCCGCGCAATGCCGTGCTTGAGGAGCGTGCGCTCGTTCTGACCAAGGGCGTAGGTAAGGCGCGCGGCCGGCACCCCCGCATCATCGGTGTGCGTGGGGTCGAGGGTGACGCGGTTGTCCGCCCGCGGCAGGTCCTCCACCGTGACGGTGAGGCTGACATCGTGCCCGAAGGTGCGCTCGAATGCGCCGTGGTGGTCGGCGCCCCAGGGCAGACGCTTGGCATAGCCCCCAAGGGCCGTGGCAAGGGGCCCCTGTGGCCTCAGGCCTTGCATCTGATAGCCGCGCGAGGCGCCGCGCGCCGTGTCGGTCTCATAAAATTCCTGGCTGTAGAGGGCGCAGGCGAAGGGGCCTTTGGGCAACCCCGTCGGCGCATCGAAAAGGCCGGCGACGATGGCTGTTGGGTGGTGCATGAGGTGTTTGCCGACCCCACCGTTGGCATTGCCGATCCCGTTCGGATGGGACGGGCAGGTGGACGCCAGCATCAGCCGCGGCGTCCCCATGCCGTTGGCCGCAAGCACCACGGTGTCGCAGTGGGTGCGGTGGTGGCGCGTGCCGTCCTGCCAGTCCACCGCTGTGGCGCGGCCATCGCGGTCGCACACAATCTTGCGCACGAGAGCGCCTGTGCGAAGGCGAACGCCCTTGGCCAAGGCGCGCGGCCAGTAGGTGATGTCGGTGGAGGCGCGCGCCTTTTGCGGACAACCGAGACCACACGGGCCACAGTTGTTGCAGGCGCCACGCCCCGTCAGAGGGTCGGCATCGCGGCTGATGGCACCGTCGGCCGGCCACCAGTGCCAGCCCAGCCTGTCGAACGCTGCGGCAAGGCGTTCCATCCCGTCAGACAGGGGAAACGGGCCCATGGGCCGAGTGGCACGGGGCGGATTGGCAGGGTCGCCGGCAAGACCCGACACGCCCATGATGGTGTCGTTGAGGTCGTAGTAGGGGGCCAGATCGTCGTAGGAGATGGGCCAGTCGCGGCCCACACCATCCAGCGTTCTGGTTTTGAAGTCGGAGGGGTGGAAGCGTGGGAAGTGGGCGCCCCAGCGAAGGGTGGAGCCGCCCACACCGCAATAAAAGGCCGGGCGAATGGGGCTGTCGTCGGCGGTGACGGGGATGTCTTCGGCGGCGCGGCGGATGGCGGGGTCGGGGTGGCGCTCGGTCTGGAGCACCCACTCCCAGTCATCGCGGGTGGAGGCGGCCTCGGCGGGAGCGTGCCAACCGCCGCGCTCAAGCACCAGGACGTTGACGCCGGCCTCCGCCAGGCGCCAGGCAACGGCAGCGCCCGATGCGCCCGCACCGACGATGACGACGTCGGCGCGGTCCTCAGCCTCGCGGATGGCGGCCATAGGCGCGGCTACTCTGGCGCGTCCTTGATGACCCAGCCCTTGCCCTCTTTCATCTCCTTCATGGCTTTGCAAAAGCCCTCGAAGGCGGGAATGCCTGCCGGAAGGGCGGCCATGAAGGCAGCCTCATAGACCTCTTCCCAGGTGGCGCCGTTCTCCACCGCGCGGAAGGCGGCCCATTCAACGCCCTCCCGGTCGCCTTTGACGGCGGTGGTCACGCCCACCAGCACAAGGAAGCGGGTTTTCAGGTCGAGCGCGCGCCCCTCCGCCTCGCCAAAGATGGTGTAGGAGGCAAGCTCGCCATAGCGGCGCAGGAACTCGGGGTTGGTCTCTGCCAGCGCATCATGGAGCGGCAGCGTGTAGCCGCGCACTTTGCGGATCTTGTCGAGCTCGGCCTCACCTTCGGGCGTCATCGGCATGGGGGTTTGGTCCTTTCTTGATCAGACGGCGCGGGCCGCAATCTCAGCTTCCTTGATGGCATCGTTCACCCTTCGGGGGGCCATGGCATCGCCCACAAGGCGCACGTCGAGGCCCTCGGCGCGGTGAGGTTCGAGGGCGTGAAACACCTCGTCCGCCGCCTCAGCGCCGATCATCATGACGACGGTGTCGGCGGGGACGGTGTGGGTTTCGCCGGTGTAAACATCGGTGAGGGTGGCGTCGGACGTGCCCACCTCGGTCAGCTCCATGTCGGCCATGAAGGTGACGCCAAGGGTGCGCAGCATCTTGTGGACTTTGCCCCAGTCCCTGCTGGAGGCAAGGTCGGGGGAGGGTTGGCCAAGCTGTGTGGCGAACGTCACCGTTCCGCCCTGGCGCGCGCAGTATTCGGCGACGACGGCGCCCTGGCGTCCGCCGATGGTGTCGTAGACGAGGACGTTGCCTTCAAGCGGCGGCTTTTTCAGGAGGAGATCGAGGTAGGAGTAGACGTGGGTCTGGTCGGTCCCCGGCAGTGTGGAGCCGTCGGTCCAACGCTCTGGCCGCAGGGGCGACCAGCCGTGGCTGAGGCTGAATCCCGGCGCGAGCTTGTGCAAATCGTCGACTGGCTCATCGACCGCCTGCAGGAGACCAACACCGAAATCCGCCTCAACACCCATGTGGACGCCAACACCCTGCGCGAGGCAGGCTTCGATGCGGTGATTGTCGCCGCAGGCGCCCGCGGCCTCACCCACGGCTGGTCGCCCCTGCGGCCAGAGCGTTGGACCGACGGCTCCACACTGCCGGGGACCGACCAGGCCCACGT
>JBCDCF010000327.1:0-4909 GCA_039182345.1 Pseudomonadota bacterium | reverse complement strand
GCGCTGCGGGCAGGGGCTGAGATTTTCCATGCCCTCAAATCCAAGCTGAAGCAGGCCGGCCACAACACCAACGTGGGCGATGAAGGTGGCTTTGCCCCCAACATCCCTTCCGCCCGCGCCGCGCTCGACTTTGTGATGGAAGCCGGCACCGCCGCAGGCGCGCGCATGGGCGAGGACGTCTTCATCGCCCTTGACTGCGCCGCGACGGAGTATGTGGCCGACGGTCAGTATCGCCTCGAGGGCGAGCAGCGCACCCTTCAGCCCGCCAAGATGGTGGACTATTTGGCCGAGCTTGTGGACGCCTACCCCATCATCTCCATCGAGGATGGCATGGGCGAGGACGACTGGGACGGTTGGGCCATGCTCACCGAACGGGTGGGCGCCAAGTGCCAGCTTGTGGGCGATGACCTTTTCGTCACCAACGAAGCGCGCCTTGCCGAGGGGATTGCCAAGAACGTGGGCACCGCGATCCTCGTCAAAGTCAATCAGATCGGGACGCTGACGGAGACGCTGGACACCGTCGATCTTGCCCATCGCGCAGGCTACAAGGCGGTGATGAGCCACCGCTCCGGCGAGACCGAAGACGTCACCATCGCCGACCTTGCCGTCGCCACGGGCTGCGGGCAGATCAAGACGGGCTCGCTCGCCCGCTCCGATCGCACCGCAAAATACAACCAACTCTTGCGCATTGAGGAAGAGCTGGGCCCCAGCGCACGCTACGCTGCGCGCGGTTTGCCTCTATAGCGTGTATTTAGTTGACCATGGGTTGTGTTGCGCTATCTTCGGGGTTGCGCAGCACGGATGACCCGCGTTGCGCCCCTCAAGGCGCAACCGGGGCCGGCCCATGGACACCATCACCATCAATGCGGTTGTGCAGGCGTCGGGGTTCGACACCGCCGGCTACACCATCACCGCGAACAACACGCGCTACGTTTTTACCACCACAGCCTCCGTCCTTGCCTTTGCCGATGCCGTCACAGGCGCCGCCCACGCCAACAACATGGTGGAAGTCCACGGCACGCTGACCTCGGTCGGTAGCACGGCCATCAACCTGCCCGGCGCAGGTGGCAACACGGTTGAAATTGGGGCTGCGGGCACAGTTGCGGCCGCCAGCATCGGCGTTCTGGTGGACGGCAACACCAACAGCCTTACCAACAGCGGGCGGGTTACCTCGCAGTTCGCCAACGCCACCTCCTTCCTCGGCAACAACAACACCTTCGTCAACGACGGCTTCATGGAGGCGTTGACCAACGCTGTCTTTTTCGGGGGCCGCAACAATGTGGGCACCAACAACGGCACCATGGAATCGGGGCTTTCGGCCGTCTTCATCAACGGCGAGCGGGGCCGCTTCACCAACACAGGGCTGATCGAGGCCGGCGGTTTCGGCATCAATGTCACCGCCGACGAGGCCTCCCTCACCAATGACGGCACCATCCTTGGCACATCAGGCGCCATCCGCGTTGTGGAGACCGACGGCGCCTACATCCTCAACCGCGGCACCTTGCAGTCCGGCGCCGGCGCCACGGTGGATCTGTTGACCAAGGCGGGCCAGCACACAACGGTCCTCAACAAAGGCACCATCGATGCTGCCCCCACGGGCGATGCGGCCATCTCAGGCGGTGCCGGCGATGATGAGGTGGACAATCGCGGCCTCATCCGCGGCAAGGTGGTGCTGCGCTCAGGCGACGACACCTTCATCAACACGTTCGAAGGCGCGGTCACCGGCGCGGTCTCGGGCGGCGCTGGCAGGGACACGCTGACCGGGGGCGACGCCGATGACAGGCTGATGGGCGGTGACGATGATGACAGGGTGATCGGCAACAACGGCCGCGACAACCTGTCGGGCGATGGCGGGGCCGACACCCTTTTGGGCGGTGAAGGCAACGACACCGCCTCAGGCGATGACGGCAACGACAATGTGCAGGGCCAGAGCGGCAACGACGTCTTGAACGGCGGCAGCGGCAACGACAGCCTGTACGGCAACGCCGGACGGGATGTTCTGCGCGGCGACGCTGGCCGCGATTCCCTTTACGCCGGCTCGGACAATGACACCCTCGAAGGAGGGGACGGGAACGACCTTCTTGACGGCTCTTCAGGGGAAGATCGCCTTATCGGCGGCGAAGGCAACGACACGCTGATCGGGTCTTCCGACAAGGATGCATTGTTCGGCCAAGAGGGCGCAGACAGCCTTCTGGGCGGCAGCGGGCGCGACAATATGAATGGTGGGGACGGCAACGACACCATGCGTGGCGAGGCCGACTCCGACTACCTCGTCGGCGGCAATGACAACGACACCCTCGATGGCGGCGATGGCAACGACACCATGCAGGGTGGCAACGGCAACGATAAGCTGTTCGGCGGCGACGGGAACGACGCCCTCTTTTCCGAAGCCGGCAACGATCACGTAAGGGGCGGCAACGGCCGCGACACCCTTGTGGGCACTGGCGGCAACGACCTTTTATATGGCGAGGCCGATCGCGACACCCTCAATGGCGGCATCGGCAACGACCACCTTTATGGCGGGAACGATCACGACACATTGGGCGGTGGAGACGGCAATGACACCCTCCTTGGCGAGGCTGGCGACGACCGCCTTTATGGCAACAACAACAACGACCTGATGTCAGGCGGGTCCGGATCCGACAAGATGTTCGGTGGGACCGGGAACGACCGGCTTTTGGGTGCCACTGGCAACGACACCCTGCGCGGTGAAGATGGCCGCGACGTCTTGGAAGGGGACCGCGGTAACGACCTGCTGGAGGGTGGCTCGGGCACGGATCGGCTGGAGGGCGGGCGCGGCAATGACACCTTGAGCGGAGGCACGTCTGGCGACAAGCTCTTCGGCGGATCGGGCCGCGATGTCTTCCGCTTCGAGCGGGGCGACCAGCGCGACACCGTGTTCGACTACAGCCGCAAGGACGACAAGTTCGACCTCTCGGACTTCAACCTCAAGAGCAAGTCCGCCAAACAGGCCCTGTCCCAAAAAGGCGCCGACGTCCAAATCTCCCTCGGCAAGGGCGATTCCCTTCTCATCAAGAACGCAAGCTTCAACGACGTTCTGGACGACCTGATCCTCTGACCGTTCCGCCCCCATTCTTTCGGCCGAAACGGTGCCGCAACAGGCCTGTGCCCGGCATTCTGCGCTCCGTCTACCTCGGGGCGCGCAGCGGAGGCATCAGGCCGCCGGCGGCCCCCAGACCTTGGCGTAGGACGCCGCCACATGGGCGAATGTGCCCGATTGAATGGCGGTGCGCAGGTCAGCCATCAGCGTTTGATAGAAGTGAATGTTGATCCATGACAGGAGCGTCGCGCCCAAAGGCTCGCCCACCCGCACAAGGTGGTGGAGGTAGGCGCGGCTATACTCGCGCGCCGCAGGACAGCTGCTTGCCGCATCCACGGGCGCGGTGTCTTCAGCAAAGCGGGCGTTCTTCATGTTGAGCTTGCCCTCGGCGGTGTAGGCCACCCCGTGGCGGCCTGCGCGCGTCGGCATCACGCAGTCGAACATGTCGATCCCCCGCGCCACGGCGCCGATCATGTCCCCAGGCGTCCCGACGCCCATGAGGTAGCGCGGCGCATCATCGGGCAGCTGCGGCACGGTATGGTCGAGGGTGGCGAACATCTCCTCCTGGGGCTCGCCCACAGCAAGCCCACCGACGGCGTAACCGTCAAAGCCGATCTCAAGCAGTCCCGCGACGGAATGGGCGCGCGAGGCACGGTCCGTCCCCCCTTGCACGATGCCAAACTGCAACCGGCCCGCGGGCGCATCGGCAAGGAAGGCTGCCCGCGCCCGCCGCCCCCACGCGATGGAGCGGGCAACGGAGCGCTCCACCTCCTCATCGGTGGCAGGCAAGGCAATGCACTCATCAAGCTGCATTTGAATGTCGGAGCCGAGTGCCAGTTGGATGGCCACAGCATCCTCAGGCGTCAGGCGGTGCATCGACCCGTCCACATGACTTTTAAAGGTGACGCCCTCGTCATCGATTTTCCTGAGGGCGGACAGGGACATCACCTGAAAGCCCCCTGAATCGGTGAGGATTGTCGAAGGCCAGCCCATGAAGGTGTGCAGCCCGCCGAGCCGCTTCACACGCTCAGCCCCTGGCCGCAGCATCAGGTGGTAGGTGTTGCCAAGCACCACCTCGGCTCCTGTGGCCGCCACATCGCGCATTTGCATGGCCTTCACGGTGGCCTGGGTGCCGACCGGCATGAAGGCCGGCGTTTGGACGGTGCCGTGGGGGGTGGTCAACACGCCGCGACGGGCCGCGCCGTCCCGCGCCAAAAGGTCAAAGCTCACGATGGCGGCCGAAACAGGAGCGATGCGTCGCCGTAGGAGAAGAACCGATAGTCCTCAGCAAGGGCGTGACGGTAGACGGCGCGCATGGGCTCAAGCCCGACAAAGGCCGCCACCAGCATCAACAAGGTGGAGCGGGGCAGGTGAAAGTTGGTCATCAACCCATCGGCCGCGTGGAACTTAAACCCCGGGCGGATGAAGATGTCCGTCTCGCCCGCAAACGGCACCAGCGTGCCTGACCGGCCCGCGGTCTCAATCAACCGAAGCGCTGTGGTGCCAACGGCAATGATGCGGCCTCCGTCCCGCGTCGTGCGGGCGATGGCCTCGACGGCCGGCTCATCCACGGTGCCGGTCTCGGCGTGCATCGTGTGCTCGGCAATGTGCTCCACCTTCACAGGGAGGAAAGTGCCCAGCCCCACATGGAGCGTCACCTCCGTCAGGCCGATCCCCTTGGCCTCAAGCGCTTCAAGGAGGGACGGGGTGAAGTGAAGGCCCGCAGTCGGCGCCGCGATGGAGCCTTTCGCCTGGGCATAAACCGTCTGATAGTCGCTCTCATCCTGCCGGTCGGCAGGGCGTTTGGCGGCAATATAAGGGGGAAGGGGCATCACACCCGCGCCAAGG
>JBCDCF010000326.1:0-4917 GCA_039182345.1 Pseudomonadota bacterium | reverse complement strand
GTCGTCAAGGAGGCGGGTCAACCGGTCGGCCTCGGCGGCAATGATGCCGATGAAGCGGTCGGTGCGGGCCGCATCGTGGGGACCTTCAGCCAAAAGTTCGGCGAAGGAACGCACCGCCGTCAAAGGCGTGCGCATTTCGTGGCTGACGCGGCTTAAAAAGTCGTCCTTCTCCTCCAGGAGTGCTGTGAGGGAGGCGTTGGCTGCGCGCAGTTCGGCCGCCGTCCTCTCAAGCTCGATGGAGCGCACGCCAAGGGCGCGGGCGGCCCGCATGGCCTCCTGGCTGTCGCCCAAAAGGGTGATGGCGGCCTCCACCGTCAAAGGCTCCCCCGTCACCACCCGCGTGACGAGGGCATGGGCCGACCCCGCCCCCACAGCAAAGCCGATCTCACGCTCCACATGGGCGATGAAGACGCGGTCCACAGGTCCATCGCGGTCGGCAAGGGCTTCATCGGAGGCGAAGATCTCGTGGGCGCGGACGGGACCCAAGATGCGCTCGGTCAGCCGGTAAAGGTCACGCCTGTCGGCGGAACGGGGCAATGTGGGTTCGGGCCCACCGCGGTCGAGGGCATCCACAAAAAGGGTGGCCTGCAATTGGTCGATGGCGCGGCCATTGGTGGCGAGCGACACGCCCACATAGACGATAGTGTTGGCCACCACCGATACCAGGGCGCCGAACACCAAGGGGTCCGTCGCGCCCGGTCCGTGCGCCAATGCCTCCGGCAGCAACACGGTGCGCAGCGCATCCACGAGGCCTTCTCCGGCGCCAAAGCTTGGCATCAACAAGGTGACGAGCCACAGGAGCGAGCCCACCACAAGCCCGCCGGTGGCGCCATAACGGGTGGCGCGGCGCCAGAACAGGCCACCGATCAGCGCCGGGGCGAACTGGGCAACCCCTGCAAAGGCGATGAGGCCGATGGAGGCAAGCCCGCCGCTGCCCGCTCCCGCGCGCACATAAAGGTAGCCAAGCACCATAATGGCGATGATGGACACACGCCGGCTGACGAGGAGCGCAGGCGTCAACCCCGCACTGCCCGAGAGCGCCCTTTGGGTGAGGACGGGGGCGACGAGGTGGTTCGACATCATCACCGCCAAGGCGAGTGAGGCGACAATGACCATGGAGGTGGCTGCGGACAGACCGCCCACAAAGGCCAACAGGGCAAGACCTTCAGCGCCATGCTCAAGAGGGACGGTGAGGACATAAAGGTCCGGCTCGGCCCCTTCGGGAAGGCCTGTCAGCCCGGCAACGGCAATGGGAAGGACAGAAAGCGTCAGAACGAACAGGTAAAGGGGGAAGAGCCAGGCGGCGATGCCGATGTGCGCCTCCCGTCTGTTCTCCACCACAGCCACCTGGAACTGGCGCGGCAGGCAGATGATGGCCGCTGCCGACAGCATCGTCAGCACGATCCACCGCGTGCCGCCGTCTTCAGGCACGCCGCTGACATCGGCAAGGGCCTGGCGCCAGTCCACCCCCTCCCCCACGCTGCCCCGAATCACCACCACCGCAAACACGCTGACGGCCACGAGCGCGGCGAGTTTGACGATGGATTCAAAGGCAATGGCGGCGACGATGCCCGGCTGGCTCTCATCGGCGCTGAGGCGGCGCGTGCCGAAGACGATGACGAAGAAGGCCATCAACGCCGCGGTCCAAAATGCCGTGTCCGCCTGTGTCGCCGAGGGGCCCACAAGCGCCCCGTAGGAGTGGCTGACGGCAAGGAGTTGCAAGGCAATGTAAGGGGTGATGGAGGCAACGGCGACCAGCGTCACCACGACGGAGACCGTGCGGCTCTTGCCGTAGCGGGCCGACAAGAAGTCGGCGATGGAGGTGACGCGCTGCCTTTTTGCCACCCGCACCAGCTTGTGAAGGAGGAGCCACCAGGCCATCAGCACCAGCGTCGGGCCAATATAGATGGTGATGAACTCTAGCCCTGAGCGCACCGCCGTCCCGACGGCCCCATAAAACGTCCAGGACGTGCAGTAGACGGCAAGGGACAAGGTGTAGACCGCCGGCGACCACAAGAAGCGCGCCCGCCCGGCGCTCGCCAACCTGTCGGTCACAAAGGCGATGACGAACAGGAGCGCAAGATACCCGCCGCCCACAAGAAGGACGACGCCGCCGGGCAGCATCAGTGCGTGCCGGAGTCGCGGCGGGCCGCCCAGGCGGTGAGCCCGATCCCCGCAATCCACGCGGTGAACACATAGACGAGCAGGAGGGGGACGCCGAGGAGCGTGGTCTCCCGGTCCATCAGCCCCATCAAGGGCGGGGTGAACAGCACCATGCCGCCGATGGCAAGCACCACGCGCGTGTCGGTGCGCTGGCCGCGGCGGGGCGTGTTTTCGGGCGGAGGGTCAGGGCGGTTCATGAAGCGGCCAAAAGGTCGCGAACCGTCTCCATCAGCGCTTTGTTGGAGAACGGCTTGGTGATGAAGGCATCAACGCCGATGGCCGCCATCCTCTCCCTGTCGGCGGTCTGCCCTTTGGCGGTGAGGACGCACACCTTGGGGGGCTTGTCGTGGGTCCTGGCGGCGGCTGCCACCTCAAAGCCCGAGCGGCCAGGCAGCATGATGTCGAGCATCACGAGGTCGTGGGAGGACAAAAGCTCAAGGGCCTTCTCTCCGTCCGTCACCACCGTCGCATCATGGCCCTCGCGCTCCAACAAAAACACGAGGGCCTCGGCAATGTGCGGCTCGTCCTCGACCACAAGGACACGGGTCATGGCCTCAGACCCCGCATGCGCCGTGGGCGCGTTGGGCGCACCGTTCGCGCCGGCACGACAGACATTCATAGCCTGCGCGGGTGATGAGGCTGTCGCGCTCGGCCACAAAGGCATCACCATAGACGAGGCGGTCGGCAAAGGCGGCCTCAACGCCCAGCATCACAGCAAATCGTGTGGCGGGCTGTGCCTGGTGGCGCGGCGCCTTTTCCAGCGCGCGGGCCACGAAGAGGAAGCGCTCGCCATCAAGGTCCACCATCTGGCTCAAAGTGCGGCCAGGCTGGGAGAAGGCGTCGTAGACCACCCACAAAGGGCAGGCGCCGAATAACGGCAGACGCAGCGCAGGCGTCGACAACCGCTTAGAGACCGTGCCCGCAGGGTCCACCCGCAGGAAGGCAAACGGAACATTGTCTTCGCCAGGCCTTGCGAGAGTGGCGAGGCGGTGGGCCACCTGCTCGAAGCTGACGCCGAAGGCGCGGCCGAGCTCCTCAACGTCGTAGCGAAGCGCAATGGCTTTGTCGCGGAAGGGGTCGTAGGGCATCAACAACGCACTTGCCGCGTAGCGCGACAGGGCGCCCCGTGCCCGCTTCAGCGCCCCTTCGGTGCGAAAGGCCGTCCCCACAAGTTCGTTGTCGAGCATGTCCGTCATGCCCGCTTCCACGGCGGCGCGGGCGGCGGCAAAGCGCTGCGACGGACTGCCGCCAAGGGGAATGGCGGTGTTGAGGGCCTCCACCTCCGCCTCGATGGCGGGAAAGTGGTTGGCGTGGTCCTGGAGGTAGGCGTCCACCTCGCGCACGTCGGCGCCGGCCGCATCCACCGCCGTTGCGCTTTGAAGGGCCGCAATCATATCGCGCGCCACGTCCGTCAGCCTGGCGCTTTCGTCCACCACCGTGTCGGTGAAGCGCTGACGCTGTGCGTCGCCCATGTGGGAGAAGTCGTTCAAAATTTCGGCCGCGGAGCGGATGGAGGTGATGCGGCTCAAGATGTCGTGGGCGAATGAGGTCCACTGGGGGTCACGGCCGAACCGGTCGGCAAGGCGGTAGGCCCGCGCCTCGGCCGTCAACATGCGCGCGTGCAAGGTGAGGACGAGGTTGGCCCAATCGGTGGAAAAGGCCACGAACTCGGCAGCGTTCTGCGGGCCGCCTTCGGGCAGTGTGCGCGCCACCTCGTTAAGGTCGGCGGCCAACCGGTCATCGCTGACGGCGGTGAAGGCGTCGGCAGGCACGCCAAGGTGCTCGGCAATCCTGTTGAGGAGGCGGCCGCCGATCTGGCGCTTGTCGCTCTCGATGAGGCTGAGATAGGCGGGCGACACGCCCACCGCCGACGCGAGCGCCCTTTGAGTCACCCCTGCGCTGCGGCGCTGTGCGCGAATGCGGTCGCCAATCGGGACTCGTGTCGCGATCGTCATCGGCCCTTGTCCGTTCCCTACCCACGGCCCGATATTGTGATGTGGTTTACAGAGGCCGCTCAAAGCAGCGTGGCAACTTTACAAAAGTTTGCAAGCCCCCTGTTGCCGCGCACACCGTTCGGGTCGCCCAACATCCACCGTTGCGGGCGTGTGCGCAGACGCAAAATCCCGTCCGCCCCATGCCCTGCGGGGCTTCGTCATGATTATTGTGCACCGCAGCAAATAGAAATCTGCCATCTTGCAGCGTTCCCTCCACCATGGCCGCGCGGGAACAGACATCCCATCGTCATCACGGCAGCGAACGAAGACTTTCCCGCCTTGTGATCAGATTAACACCTCAGTTGATCATTGAGGCGACAAATTGACAAAAGTTTGCAGCCTCCCGATCCACGCCTTGCTGCGCATTGGGCCGCACCAGTACACGATGATCGATCATGAGTCGGAGTCCAAGTAACGCTTCGGCCAATTGGGAGGAAACAGATGATCAACAAACGCCCGTCTCGTCGCGGCTTTCTAAGGGGCACGGCCCTTGCCGGCGCCACATTGGCGGCCCCCACCTTCTTCACGCGCAATGCTTGGGCCGACAATCACTTCTGCAACGCGCCCACAGGCTCCACCGTCACACTCGGCTTCAATGTGCCCCAGACGGGCCCCTACGCCGAAGAGGGCAAGGACGAGTTGCGCGCCTACCAGCTGGCCGTCAAGCACCTCAACGGCGAAGGCGATGGCGGCATGATGAGCACCATGACGCCCTCCTCACTCACCGGGAACGGCATTCTCGGCAAGAAGGTGGAGTACG
>JBCDCF010000325.1:0-4935 GCA_039182345.1 Pseudomonadota bacterium | reverse complement strand
GGCAATAAGGTGGTCCGTCAATGGCTTTGGGGCCGACGGTGGCGCCCGTTCGCGCGGTGCATGCCAGCCATGGCGCCGGTGACAGGGCCGCCGACTTGACGGTGGGAGCGGGGCAGTGTTCCACAAGCGGTTTGACCTGCCCGTGTGCATCAAGCGCCACAGGGAGCGGCCCAGCGCATCCGCGCGCGCGTGGTGGCGGGGTCTTTACGGGTGAAAGGATCGCTGCTGCGCCATGCCCGATCCGACAACAGCGTTCAGCCTTGCGCTGCTGGGTGGGTTGAAGCTCACCGTTGATGGCGTCGACCAACCCCTTGCCATGCGCAAGGCTCAGGTGCTTTTGGCGCGCCTTGCTCTTGCCGGTCCCTCAGGTGTGGGGCGCGATGGATTGTGCGCGCTGTTGTGGGAGGAGTCCGGCGATGCCCAGGCCCGCACCAGTCTGCGTCAGGCCCTTGCCCACACCCGCCGCGCCCTCGGCCCCGCTGCCGCAGCGCTGGAGGCGGGCCCCGAGCGCGTGGCGCTCGACATCACCCATGCCGAGGTGGACATCCTGACGCTGGAGCGGTGGCGTGATGCACCCGATGGGTCGGACCCCATCCCCCTCCTGAGGGGCGAGTTCTTGGAGGGCCTGTCCTGGCGCGAGCCTGCCATTGGCGACTGGCTCGCCGCCCAGCGTCAGCGCGGTCACGTCCTGACGGTGGAGGTGCTGCAGAGGAAGGCCGAGAACTTGTTGGCCGCCAATGCCCTGGCGTCAGCCCTACATTTGGCCATGCGCGCGTTAGAGCGCGACCGTCTGCGCGAAACCTTGCACAGGATGGCCATGCGCATCCATGCCGCGCAGGGGGAGCCGACGGCGGCCATCCGCCAGTATCGCCAATGCGCGTCTTTGTTGTCGCGCGAGCTTGGTGTGCGGCCTGAGCCTGAAACGACGGCCCTTTACGAGAAGATCAGAGCCAGCCGCAACGCCCCGCTCGACGCTCAGGACGACCTCGAAATCCCCTCGGCTGGGCCATCGGCAGCCACCCCCGTGATGGTCGCCATGAGCCGTGAAATCCGCGAGGTGAGTGTGCTGGCCGCGCTGCCGCCGCGCTCTGACGATCCCGAGGAGATGGCAGACAGCGCAACCCACCTTGCCGCCCTCGGTGAGGCGGTGGTGGCGCGCCACAATGCCATTGCCCTTCACAGTGAAGACGCTGACCTTCTTTTGGTCTTCGGCCTGAAGGCGGGCCAGGAGAGCGACCGTGCCCGTGCCCGTCAGGCCGCTGGCGAGATCCTCTCGCAGTTGCCCTCTGCACGGTTTGGCATTGCCTCGGGCAGGGTGGTGTTTGCCCCCGGTCCGCCAGCGCAGATCACAGGGGAGGCGCGGCGCGTTGCCATCGGGCGGGCGGCTGGTGCCCACAACGGTGCCATCGACGACGGAGCGCCCCAGGGACAAGCGCCCACACAGGCGTTCGAGCCCGACGAGGCGCTGCAAGAGGCGGCGGAACGGCCGCGCGCACCCTTTGTGGGCCGCAGGCTTGAGCTTGCCCAGCTGCGCGCTGCCGCCGACCACAGCCTTGCAACGGGAACGGGGACGGTGGTGATTGTCACCGGCGAGCCGGGCATCGGCAAGTCGCGCCTCGGGGGCGTTGTGAGTGGAGAGTTTGAGGATGCGCGTGGCACGATCGTGTCCTTGTCCTTCCAGTCGTTCGGGCAGGATGAGCCTGCGCTGCAGCGGGCTGGCCGCCAACTCGCAGCGTTTGCCGACCGGCTGGCGCCCGCAGACCCTGCGCGCGAGGCCATGCGCGCCCGCGCCCTCGGGAGAGCCCAGCCGCCGGGTGGCGAGGCCTTGCTTGCTGCAATGCCCAAGGATTACTTCGCCAGCCTTGCGGCGGAGGAGACGGTGGCGCTGCTGGCGGCAGCACCAGGTCCGGCACTGATCCGCGTTGAGGATGCCCACTGGGCGGACGATACCGAACTCACCTTCCTGTGCGCCGTTGCCGATGCCATTGCCGAAACCCCGACGGTGATGCTTGTGACGGAGCGGCTTGGCCAAGCCCGCTTCGGCCCGCACCTTGCCCGCAAGGTGCGCAAGGCCGAGACGGTGGAGATCACCCTGCGCCCCCTTGCCGAGGCCGATGCGCAAGCCCTTGCCGCAGCCCACAGGCAGACAGAGGACGCCGACGCTGCCATCTGCCGGGCCGCCGGCAATCCCCTGTTTCTTCTGCGCCTGCTTCAAGACGGGCGGGACAGTGAGGGGATGCCGCCATCGGTGGTCTCCCTGGTGCAAGAGCAGATTGACGGACTGCCACGGTCCGAACGGCAGGCGATCCGCCAGGCGGCGATCCTCGGCCCGTTCTTCGAGCCGTCGGACTATGGGCTGTGCTTTGGCGCGGCTGACTTCGGCTCGGCGCTCTTCACAGGCTTTCTCGCCCGCGAGGGGAGCGGCTTTGCCTTCACCCACGCCCTTGTGCACGAGGCTGTCTATAGCGCCATCACCAAGGCGGACAGGATGCGCCTTCACACGCTGGTGGCCGCTGCCTTTCGCGAGCATGATCCCGTCAAATGGGCCGAACACGCCATTGCCGGCCAGACCGATGACGCGGCACAGGCGTGCGCGGCAGCAGCCGATGCCCTATTGCCGCGCGACCAGTTGGCGGCGAGCGAGCGGTTCATCGACGCCGGGCTGGCCTTGGACGGGCACGCCGATGCCCGTGCGGTACTCCTTCACAGCCGCGCCAGCCTGAAGCGCGAGCGCGGCGATCTGACGGGCGCACTGGCGGACTATCGCGCCGCCTCGGAGGTGGCCGAATCCGACACCATCCGCACCCAAACCCTTGCCCGGCAGGCCTGGGTGCACCGCTTGAGGGGCGACCTTCATCTCGGCGATGAAGCCCTTGCCCGCGCCGCGTCCGTGCCGGTCGAAAAGCTCGGACCGGACAGTCTGTCGGAGGTGGAGAACCAAAAAGGGGCGCAGGCCTTTGCACGGGGCGATCACGAGGGATGCCTTGCCCACAACATGCGCGCCTTATCCCTTGCTGAGGCACCGCTTTATCGCAGCCGTGCCCTGGGCGGCATGGGCGATGCCCACTATGCCGCTGGCCGCATGCGCTCGGCCCATGAAAGCTACCGCGCGGCCATCGACCTTGCCCGCGCCGACGGGCTCGGCCTTGTGGAGATGGCTCACCTTGGCATTGTCGCCGCAAGCCTTGGCCTGTCCGACCCCGGTCCCGAAGCGCTGGCCCTTGCCAATGTCGCTGTTGAGCGGTCCGTCGCTGCCGGGAATGCAAGGGGCGAGTTGATTGCACGGCAGACGCGGGCCGAGATCCTCCTGCACGCGGGTGCGCTTCATGAGGCGGGCCGCGATCTTGATGTGGCCGAGGCCATCATCGCACGCATCGGCGCGCGCCAGTTCTTGACCGAAGTGGGGTTCATGCGGGCCGAACTCGTCAGCCTGTCAGGGGATGAGGCGGCAAGCTACGCGCTCATCCGCCACACGCTGAAGACCGCCGAGGGACGGCCCCCCAGCGCCACCGCTGCCGCCGTCCACGCCCAACTTGCCCGCAACACACGCGACCCCGATGAGCGGCGCAACGCCATTGCCGACGGCGAAGCGTGTCTTGCCGTCGGAAGCCTTGGCCACAGCCACCTGTGGTTCCGCCAGCTGGCCGCAGAGGCGCTTTTGCGCGAGGGCGACTTTGACGGCGCTGACCGCCAAGCGGATGCCCTTGCCGCCTACACCCGCGACGAGCCCTTGGGGTGGAGCGATCTTGTGATCCGCCGCATCCGACTCCTGGCCCGTCATGGCCGCGGCGAAGTCGATGAGGCGGACAGGGCGGACGCCTCCACCCTCATGGGCGCGTTGGACGCTGCGCTGTTGAAGGATTCCCTGATCGCCCTTCGCGCCGCCTTTCCTGACGTTATCCCCTGTCCCGAGGCAACCCCTGGGTTTCCTGCCGGTGAGGACCGCTGATGTCGCTGGCGTCGGGGCCGATCCAATAGATTTCACGCAACATTCACGCTGAACGATCTGCCTGCGCAGTGGTGGCGACCAACATTGCCTCCGATCATTTTATTATGCGCAAGGCAATCGTTATGACATCTTCACGCAATCCTTCGTTCCAAGAGGCGCTTCCACAACTGTCGGGTGCGCCGTTTCTCACCGATGGTGGATTCGAGACATCGCTCATCTTCCACCAAAATGTTGAATTGCCGCTGTTTGCCGCGTTCGTCCTTCTGGACAGTCCGGACGGCCGCAAGGCGATTGCCGACTATTACGGCCCCTACCTGGAGATTGCTGCGGCTTCGGGCGTTGGCTTCATCCTGGAAACGCCCACATGGCGCGCCTCGCGCGATTGGGGCAAGCAGCTTGGCTATGCGGCCCATGATGTGGATCGCATCAACAGGGATGCCGTCGCCTTCATGCGCAGCTTGAAGGCTGAGTTCGCCGGCAAAGGACCCGTCGTTGTCTCAGGCAACATCGGCCCGAGGGGCGATGGCTATCAGCCCGACACCATGATGACGGCTGAGGCGGCCCGCGCCTACCACACCCACCAGGTGGCCGCCTTTGCCAAGGCGGGCGCGGACATGGTGCACGCCATGACCATGACCCATGTGGGCGAGGCGGCAGGCATTGCCCTTGCCGCGCAGGCCGAGGGTGTGCCTGTGGCATTGTCGTTCACGGTGGAGACGGACGGGCGCCTTCCCTCAGGCCAACCCTTCGGCGAGGCCATTGAGGAGACCGACGCGCTCACCGGTGAGGGGCCAGTCTACTATGGTCTCAACTGCGCCCACCCGGACCACTTTCGCGAACAGATGGCTGGCGGGGGCGCGTGGCGGGAGAGGGTCTGGGTGCTGCGCGCCAACGCCTCGCGCCTCAGCCACGCCGAGCTTGACGCGGCCGAAGACCTTGACGACGGCAACCCCCATGAGCTGGCGCAGGACTATGCGGCCCTGCGC
>JBCDCF010000324.1:0-4952 GCA_039182345.1 Pseudomonadota bacterium | reverse complement strand
TGATCCACCTTGTGGGAGCCGAAGACGTAGGCAAACGGACCCATCGCCTCGTCCACATCATCAAGCCACAGCCAAGCTTTCACCGTGGAGTGGAAGGTGTCCATGTGCAGATCGTTCTGCGGGTCTGGCGCGTTGGTATCGCCATTCACGTGGGTGTAGATCGTTTGGATGTAGAGGTAAGGCGCCGTATCGAAGGAGCCCACATAACGGATGGGGCCCTGATACTCCTTTGAGGTGAGAAGCGCTTTGAGCGCAGGGCAACTCTTCAGGATTTCGGGCGTGACGGCGATGCGGCGGGTGATGGCATCTCCCTCGCGCATTTCGTAGGCAGGGGCGCGGACGGCCATCACCTCGTCGCGCACTTTTTGGAACGCATCGTCCGACAACGGTTGTTTGACGATGGCGCCGTCCCTTGCGAACGCCTCCCGCTCTTCGGCTGTCACCAGATGGGCAAGCTTGCGCCGGCGCCGCTCCGCCAGGCGTGCGGCAAGAGCGACACGAAAGGCATGAAGTCCGCGTCTGTTCAGCCGCTCGCTGCGCAAGAGTGGGTTTTTGCTGAACGCCTTTTCCGAAGAGAAGATCGCCAGCGGCCACACGGGGGCCAAAAGCCAGTTCGCCATACGCCGTTACCCCATCTGTTTGGGGGGCGGCACGGCCTATGGCCGCAAAGGCGCCCCCACCTTCCGCTCCTCGCGTTGCAGGCCAAGCCGGCTCTCGCGCCAGATCACGAACAGGCCCGACGCGATGACAATGGCCGCGCCCACCAGCACTGCCGTCTGCGGAATTTCGTCGAACACCAAATAGCCGATCGCTACAACCCAAATCATTGAAGAATATTCAAACGGGGCAATGACAGAGGCTTCGGCGTGGCGGAAAGCCTGGGTGATCATCAATTGGCCGACGCCGCCCAAAATGCCGATCACCACCAGCAGACCCGCATCCCACAAGGACGGCATCACCCACGTCGGTGCTGTGAGAGCGGTCACACAGGTGCCTGCGATGAGGAAGTAGAGGACGATGGTGAGTGTGGATTCTTGCTTGGCAAGCTGGCGCACGAAGATGGATGTGAGCGCCATGAAGGCGGCCGCGCCCAGCGCCATCAACGCGCCGAGGGCGGCGGCGTTGTGCCAAATGTCGAACCCGTTCTCCACCTGCGGGTAGATGATGACGAAGACGCCGCAAAGGCCGATGGCCACGGCCGACCAGCGGTAAATGCGCACCGTCTCGCGCAGAACTGTGGCGGCGAGGATCACCATCAGCAGTGGCGCTGCGTAGATGATGGCCGTCGCTTCGGGAAAAGAGAGGCGCTGAAGGGCGGCAAACCACAGCCCCATGGCGAGCATTCCCGAAATGGCACGGCGGACATGGCCACCGACGTTCGAGGTCTGCAACGATTCGCGAAGGCTGGCGGTGTAGGCGACGAGGATCAGGACGGGGATGAGGCCGAAGAGGTTCCTGGCAAACAGCATCTGCCCGACGGGAATGCGTTCGCCAGCAATCTTCACAGCCGTCAGCATGAGGGTGAAGACCAACGCCGACGCCACCTTCCAGGTGATGCCGATCAAAACGTCATTTTTAGAAGGAGTGAGGGGCACGGCGACCATGACCGCCTAACAATCGCCCTTGATGGGTCAATTCGCAACCCGGCGGTGGTGCGCACCCGGTATGCAATCCTGCCCCATGCAAGCCATCGTGGCGATGCCCAAGGCCGTCGCCGCCTCTCGATGGGGCGGGGTCGTGCTCGCACCCAGTATCTGGCGTGATTGCTCTTCGCTCAGGTTGATCCAACCTGAGCGAAGAGCAAACGCGCTAGGGTCGGTAGTGGATGCAGTGGCCGTCGTAAGTGCGCCCGCCTGTGGGGGCGATCACCAGACGGCAATACCACACGTTGTAGGGTGGGCGTTCTGTGATGCGCATGGCAGCAAGATAATCGCTGGCGCTGGAGATGGCTTCGCGCGGGATGGCGTCGCCATCTTCGTAAAGGTAGGCGGCTGTGAGAGTGCCTTCGGTCCAGGCCACATTCTTCAAAAGCGCGCGGGCCTGGCCTGGTGTGAGGCTTTCCTCAGAGTGGTAGGCGAGCACACGATGCCGCTCGTCAGACTTGAAATAGGCAGCCTGGATCAAATCCTCAGACGGTGTGCAGGCTGCCGCCACACACGCTGCCACCATCAACACTGCCAAAGTGCGCCACACCATGGCGCAACTTTAGACTGTATCTCGCCAACGTCAAGCCGGCGATGTGGCGAGGCTGGGGCCGTTCAATCGCCCCAGCCGCGCGCGTGTGTCGCTTAGAAGCGTTCCTGCACCTGACGGTCGAGGTCGGACACCATCTCCGACACGCCGTACTCTTCAGACAGGGTCTCCACTTCCTTCATCAGCCGTGCGAGGGGGCCGTCCTGGGGAATGAACGCATCCGCAGGCAGAGCCTTCAGCTTGGTGATGAACTCCTCATAGTCGCCCTGGGCCCAGGTGTCCTCAAGCTTTGAGGGGTCGCCTGCAAACAGGAGCGCCTTGGAGCACATGGCCCGCGCCGTCTTGGTTTCGCCGAAGCCGAACCAGGAGAGCTCATAAGGGGCTTTGCGGTTGAGGTAGAAGTCGTTGGAGCCCTGAGCCACCGCCGGCGACAGGATGCCCATCACGGTCATGCCCTCTTCGGCGGCGGCGTTGACCATGCCGTCGGTGGGGTTGGGGTAGGCGTAAAACACACCGATGGCGCCGCGGGTGGACAGGACTTCCTTGAAAATGGCGTCCTGGCCGCGGGCATACTTGAAGTTGGGCGTGGTGCCGGCCAGTGAAGGCTCGGCCTCGAACACCTTGCGGATGAAGGCTTCCGAGCCCGACCCTTCAGGCACCACGAAGGTCACCCGCGCCGCATTCGACATCACCGAGCGCCAGTTGGGAAGGCGCGGCTCGTTGGTGAACGCCATGGCGCATTCGCCCGGCAAATCGTTGCGCAGAATCTGCGTGTCGCCCGTCTGCACAGCATCGTAGGTGAGCCCGCCCTGGCCAATGCCAAAGCAGATGTTCTGGGTTTCCTTGGCGCAAGCGTTGGCGTTCGCCACAGCGCCGCCTGAAGGAATGCGCCGCACGTCGTAGCCGTAGGGCCGCGCCAGTTCGCGCAGCTGTTCCTCAACGGCCTTGCCCATCCCGTTGTGATAGGTGGAGCCCTCACCCGTGGGGGCGCCACCGGTATAGATCACGATATCGGTGGCGTGAGCGCCCGTGATCGTGCCGGCGAGAATTGCGCCGATGGCCAACGTTTTCCTGATCGTCATGGTCGTTCCTTGATGTGAAGCACATTGATGCCCCTGCATGGCAGACATAATGAAAGCGCAGAGCTTTGAAAGGTATTGATCTGACAAAGCACAGCACCCATGGGTGGCACACCGATGACAGACCGTGAGAAAGCACGCCAAGACCGCCTGGCCGCCGCACTCCGCGACAACCTGAAGCGGCGAAAAGACCAGGCGCGCGCCCGTGCGGACACAGATCCGCCGCAAGAGGCAACGCCCAAACCGGCCTCATCAGACGAATAGGGGCGTTGCTGTGGCGCGACGGCGCCTGTGCGATCAGTACTCGGGCACCGTCACCGAAATGGCGATGGAGGCGTAGTAGTCGGCCAGATCGCGAATGTCCTGGTCGCTAAGGCCCGAGGCGACGATGGACATTTGCCTGTGCTGGCGCTCGCCAGAGCGGAAGGCGCGCAGCTGCTTCATCAGGTAGACTTCGCTTTCACCGGCAATGTGGGGCACTTCGGGATTGGTGCCGAGCCCGTCATAGCCGTGGCAGACCTGGCATTGGGAGGCCTTTTGCCGGCCCGCCGCAGGGTCTGCTGCGGCCGCGCCTGCGCCGAGCGCCACGGCGGCGGCAATGATGGTGGAGAGGATCTTCATGGTGGTGGCCGCCGCGAGGGTGTCGCGGCGGCCTGTCCCCTAGTTTTCGTAGGAGATGCGGTAAAGGGCGCCGGCAAGGTCATCAGAGACGATGATGGAGCCGTCGCGCAGCTGCGCAACGTCCACAGGGCGGCCCAGATACTCGCCATTTTCGTCAAGCCAGCCTTCGGCGAAAGGCTCGGTCCGCGCCGTGCCGTCCTCGTCGATGAAGGTGACCATCACCCGCGCGCCGATGGGCGTGGTGCGGTTCCAGGACCCGTGCTGGGCCGAGAAGATGGCGTTCTTGTACTTCTCCGGGAACATGTTGCCCGTATAAAAGGTCATGCCGAGGTCGGCAGCGTGGGCCACAGTCTCCACGGCGGGGAAGACGAGATCGGCAGGGGGGTCGGTGTCCATCCACTCGTTGGTGCGGGTGTCGCCGCCACCGTACCAGGGAAAGCCGAAGTGCTGGCCGGCCGCGGTCTGGTGGTTGATCTCACCTGGCGGAATGTCATCGCCCATGCCGTCCACCTGGTTGTCGGTCCACCACAGATCGCCCGTGACGGGGTGGAAATCGTGGCCGACGGAGTTGCGCACGCCGAGGGTGTAGACTTCACGGTCGGACCCATCGGTGTTGAGGCGGATGATGCCGCCGATGCCCAGCCTGTCGTACTTTTCAAGCTTGTCCTTGGGGGTCACGTTGAAGGGCTGGCCCAGCGAAATATAGAGCTTGCCGTCGGGCCCAACACGGCACACGCGTGCGGTATGGTTGAAGCTTTCCTCATCGACCGGGATCAGCTCGCCCTGGGGCACCACATTGAAGGCGGCCACGTCGGGGCTTTCGTAAAAGAACTCCGCTGCCGGGAAGACCAGGACGCGGTTCTGCTCGGCAATGTACAAAAAGCCGTCTCGGGAGAAGCACGGGCCGTTCGGGATGACGAAGGCGAGCGAGGGCGCAAAGTCCTTCACCTCGTCGGCCACACGGTCCTTATCGCGGTCAGTGACGGCCCAGACCTTGGTCTTGCGCGTGCCCACGAACGTGACGATCCCCTGAGGGCCGACAGCAATGTGCCGTGCGTC
>JBCDCF010000323.1:0-4970 GCA_039182345.1 Pseudomonadota bacterium | reverse complement strand
GTTCCGTGCCGCCTACGAGGGGCGGTTGGCCGGATAGAGCACGACCCCAAAGTCATCGGTCTCAGGCGCACAGCCGCATCGACCGGCTTCCTTGTAGGCGCCACACCGACGGATCCAATCAGTGGATGGTGACGAGGGTGTCGGTGTCGATGGAGCCGGCTTCATCGAGGCCTGAGCGGGCGCCGGCGTGAACGGTGAGGAGAGGCTCGCCCGCGCGCACGCTCTCACCGATGCCTGCCAGAAGACGCACGCCCGCACCTTTGTCGGCGGGAGCGCCTGCGCGCCTGGCAAGCCCTGCAATGGCAAAGCCGTTGATGGCGGCGATGCGGCCAGCCTTCTGCGTACCCACCGTCGTCAGGAATGGGCCAGGTGTGACGGGCGTGCGCGCTCCTTGCGCGGTGATAATGCGCTGAAACGCCTCCTGTGCCGCGCCGCTGGCAAGGAGGTCGTTTGCACGGGCAGCGGCGTTCTTCGGGCCGACGTCAGGGTCAAGGGCGATCAGACGTGTGGCGAAGGTGAGGGCCTTGTGCGTGAGGTCCGCCGGCGCTGCCTGTGAACGTGAGAGGACGGCGCGCACATCATCAAGCTCAAGGGCTGGGCCGACGCCCCTGCCGATGGGGCGCGATCCGTCCGTCAGGATCGCCTCCACAGTAAGGCCTACCCCTTGGCCGACGTCCCTGAACAGCTTGGCAAGGGCCTGTCCCTCGGCCTCCGTCTTGGTCTTGGCATAGCGGCCGACGGGAATGTCCACCACGACGTGGCTTGCCCCTGCCGCCAGCTTTTTTGACAGGATGGAGGAGACATCAAGGGCGGACGAGCGAATGCCGAGAGGCCTGTTGATGGCATTCATGGTGTCGTCGAGCGGGCTGTGGCTGATCCGCCCGCTCCACGCGATGGCGCCATTTGTCTCCGTCACCACCTTGCGCAGGGATGCCGGCGGCAACTCCACCTGCGCCACACACTCCATCACGTCGGCCGTCCCTGCTGCGGAGGTGATGGCGCGCGACGACGTTTTGGGGATGATCATCCCGTGGGCGGCGATGATGGGCACAAGGATCATGGTGATGCGGCTGCCAGGGACGCCGCCCATGGAGTGCTTGTCCACCACCAAAGGCCTGTCCCACGAAAACCGCTCGAACAGCGCCGCCCGTGCCCGTGTCAGCGCCGTCACCTCGGCCAAGGTGAGGTGGGTGGCGGCGGCCACCAGAAACCCTGCGATCTCCGCCGGCGAATAGCGGCCCTCCACAAGGTCGCGCACCACCCTGTCAATCTCCGTGGCGCTGAGAGCCTCCCCCGCCACCTTCTTGCGCAGAACGTCCCGGCTCTTGGGAGAGGGCGAGCGGCGCACCGTAACGAGGGTGCCTTCAGGCACGCCAAGGGCATCAAATGCGGCTTGGGAAAGGGCGAGCGTGTGCGGGTCGATCACGCGCGCGCCGTCCACAAGGGCAAGGCGGGCACGGGCCGATGATTGGCCTGCCACCACCTCCACCATGGCAGTGTCGTTCAGCCGGCCCGCGGCGACGGCCTTGGCGTCTTTGTGGATGAGGCACAACGGCTCCGCCCACAGCGTGACCGGCGCGCGGGCAAGGCGCAGCGGCAAGGATGCGGCCCCGATGAGGGCTGCTGTGAAGCGGGCAACGCCCGCTTCAATCGCCCCATCGTTGCGGATGGGCACAATGGTAAGCCCTTTGTCCTGGGGCAGGCAGGCATCACGCGCGATCCGATCGGTGACGTCGGCGGCATCCTCCCGGCCCCGTGCGTGGAGGCGCTGCCTTATGACGGCGGCCGGCGCATCCACCGACAGAACCGTTGTCGGCGTGAAGCGCGCGGCAAGGTCGACCACCACTCGGCGGGAGACGTTGATGACAACGTTGCGGCCCTTCGCCAGCTGATCGGCGTAACCGGTGCGAATGCCGTAGCGGTGGCCATGGGCCTGCCATGTGATGAAGAAGGCGCCATCGGCCTCGGCAGCCCGAAAGTCCGCCTCGCTCAGCCCTTCATGATCCTCACCGCCGGCGTGTTCCTTTCGGGTGATGGTGCGGCGGGCAAAGACGAAGTCTGGGTCCTCGCCCAACGCCTTGCGGGCACCGTCCATAAGGGTGTCCTTGCCGACACCGCTCGGCCCGACCACGAGGAGGAGGACGCCGCGCACGGGCGGTCAGGCTTCGTCGAGGCCGATGTCCACCGCCGGCGCTGCCTGGGTGATGCGGCCGACGGAGATAACATCCACGCCTGTTTCGGCCTTGCTGCGCACGGTCTCAAGCCGCACGCCGCCAGAACACTCCACCACCGCGCGCCCTGCGATGAGGGCGACCGCCTCGCGCATGGTCTCATTGTCCATATTGTCCAGCATGATGACATCGGCGTTGGCGGTGAGGGCGTCGCGCACCTGGTCCAGCGTGTCGCACTCCACCTCGATCTTGGTGAGGAGGGGAGCGCTTTTGCGGGCCCCTTCCACCGCATCGCGAATGCTGCCGGCAACGGCGATGTGGTTGTCCTTCAGCATGATGCCGCCGTCGAGGCCGAGCCTGTGGTTGCGCCCGCCGCCACACATCACGGCATACTTCTCCAACATGCGCAGACCGGGCGTGGTCTTGCGGGTGTCGACAATCTCAGCGCCCGTCCCTTCAACGGCAGCGACGTAGCGGGAGGTCTCCGTTGCGATCCCACACAGGTGCTGGAGGACGTTGAGGGCGGTCCGCTCAGCGGTCAGGATCGGTCGTGCGCGCCCTTCCACGTAGGCAAGGGTGGCGCCTGCGTCGACGGTGGCGCCATCGTCCACCTCAGGCGTGACGGTGATGCCTCTGCCGCAGACCTGAAACACCCTCTGGGCAACGGGAAGGCCCGCCACCACGAGGGGTTCGCGGGCAGCAAGGCAAAACCGGCCGGTGGCGTTGGCGCCGACCATCAGGTTGGCCGTCAGGTCGCCGTGGCCGATGTCCTCGTCCAACCAAAGCTCCACCAGCTTTTCGATACGGCGGAAGTCCAAGACGCCCAGTTCTTTATTGCGCATCCTCGAGGGATCCTTTCTGGTCGCGGCCGGGGCGCCACCATATCGCTCCTAAGATGCCGGCAGCGCCTACGGCCGCGCCGGTCAGAACCAAGATCGGTGAGGGGGCAAACAGCATCAGCCCCCCGACGCCTGCAGCAAGTCTTGCCGGCCAAGGCATCCTACCGCGCAGCCAGCCCTCGACGGCAACCGCCAGTGTGACGGTGCCAAGCACGATGGCGAGCGCTTGTCCCGCAGCGCCTGGTGAGCCGAAGGGGTCGAGCACTCCGGGCGCGTATACGAACGAAAACGGCACAACGAACGCCACGAGCGCAAAGCGCACCGCCGTTGCGGCAATGGCCAACGGGTTTGCTTCGGCAATGGCCGCGGCCGCATAGGCCGCCACCGCAACGGGCGGCGTCAACGCTGATAAGACGGCAAAGTAGAGGAGAAATAGGTGCGCGTTGAGGAGGGGAATGGAGAATTCGCCCACAAGGGTCGGCGCGATGAGGACGGCGGCAAGCACGTAGGCGCTCGGCGTCGGCATCCCTAGGCCCAAAATGATGGTGACGATGGCGGCAAGGGCGAGCGCCAGAAACGTCATATCCCCTGCGAAGGAGAACGCGATGAAGGAGAACTTGGCCGCAAGCCCCGTCATGGTGATGCCGCCGATCACAAGGCCTGCGGCAGCGCACGCGCCCGTGACGCCGATCATGCGCACGGTGGTGTCGGCAAGGGCTTTGAAGATGCCTTTCGGGCCAAGCCTGTAGCCAGGCTTCAGCCATGACACGACAATGATGGAGACCGTTGCCACCGCCGCCACCATGGTGGGCGAGTAACCCTCCAAGAGCGCCACCACGAGGGCAGTCAGCGGCAACAGGTAGATCCAGCCGCCCACCAATGTGGACCACACGTTGGGGATGGCATCGCCATCAAGGGGGGCAAGGCCCCCCCGCGCGGCGCGCAAGTGCACCTGGAGAAGGACGCTGATGTAGTAAAGGGCCGCCGGCAAAATGGCGGCAATGACAATCTCCGCGTAAGGGATGGAGGTGAACTCGGCCATGATGAAGGCGGCCGATCCCATCACGGGCGGGATCAGGCTTCCCCCTGTGGAGGCGGCCACCTCAATGCCCCCGGCGAGGGAGGGCTTGTAGCCGAGCCGCTTCATCATGGGGATGGTGATGGCCCCTGTGGTCACAACGTCGGAGGTGGGGCTGCCGGACATGGTGCCGAACAGCCCTGAGGAGACGACCGCCACCTTTGCAGGGCCCCCGGGGGAGCGCCCAGTGATGGCTGCGGACACGTTAAAGAAGAACGCGCCGCCCCCCGCCCGCTCCAAGAACGTGCCGAACATGACAAACAGGAACGCGTAGGTGGCCGCCACCCTGACCGGCACGCCGAACAGCCCGTCGGTGGTGTAGACGGAAATGTCGAGGAAGTGGTTCAGCGAGATGGGGCCGTGGCCGAGGGGCCCCTCGATGCGATCGCCAAACAGATTGTAGGCGATGAAGACGAGGACGATCAGCATCAAGAACAGGCCAACGGTGCGGCGCGTGACTTCAAGGGTCAACAGGACGAGGGCGCCTGCGAAGGTCAGCTGAACGGCGGTCAGCGGTTTGAACAGCGAGATGCGGGTGGCAATTTCCTCGATGGAGGCCACGAAATAGATGGCCGTGATGAGGGCGATGGCCGACAGCACCCAATCATACACGGGGACGGTGACGGGATCGGACTTGTGGGTGGCACGCACCAAGAGGAACGACGGCACGAGCATGAGGCACAGGAAGACGATGGAGAGCGCCAGAATGTCGGCCCGCGAGACCGTTGCCGCGTAGAACGTAAAGAGCGCGACGCCGGCGGCGTAGGTCCTGATCGACAGGCCCACGACCCCCTCTGGCCGCCGGCGACCGCCGACGGCAAACAGGCTGGAGGAGACGCGTTTCAAACCCACGCGCGAGGGTGCCTGTGCGGCCGCCTTGTC
>JBCDCF010000322.1:0-4980 GCA_039182345.1 Pseudomonadota bacterium | reverse complement strand
GTCGAACCCATCGACCCCGGTCCCAGCGATCCCACGTTCCGCGACCGCAACTACCGCTGACCTTCCCACCCACCCGAGGGTGCGAGCCATGCAGCGCTGGCGGTATACAGGCCGCGCACCATTGCTCTAATCTTGCCGTGAGGCGAACTCAGCCTCGGGCAAATCAGGGTGTGGAGGACGGATGAGCGGGCGAACGCCTGAACAGGCCGATGTGGTGGTGATCGGCGGCGGCGTCGTCGGTGTAACAACGGCCCTTTACCTTGCCCGCCACGGCGCCTCCGTGGTGCTTTTGGAGAAAGGGCGCATTGCGGGCGAACAGTCCTCCCGCAACTGGGGCTGGATCCGCAAGCAAGGCCGCGACAGGCGCGAAGTCCCTTTGATGGTGGAGAGCGCGCGGCTCTGGCAGCAGCTGTCGGAGGATGTGGGCGGCACGGTCGGCTTCGGCACCCGCTCCACCACCTATCTGGCGCTGAACGAGACGGAACTTGCCGCCCGCGCCGCCTGGCTCGACGTGGCGCAGGACCACCAGATCGACACCAAGCTTCTCACCCCTGCCGAGACCGACGACCTGCTCGGCCGCGACGACAGGCGCTTTGCCGGCGCCCTTCACACCCCCTCCGACATGACGGCCGAGCCGCGCCTTGCCATCCCCGCCTTTGCAGACCTTGCCGCCACCGAAGGCGTCACCGTCCTTGAAGGCTGTGCGGCGCGGACGGTGGAGCGGCAGGCAGGGCGCGTCCATGCCGTCACCACCGAGCGTGGGACCATCCAGTGCGATGCCGTTGTGCTTGGCGGCGGCGCCTGGTCGCGCACGTTTTTAGAGAATCTGGGCGTTTTCATTCCACAGCTTGCCGTGCGCTCCACAGCGTTTCGGACCGGTGCGGCGCCCGAAATCCATCCCGGCGGCCTCGGCGCGACGGGCGCATCCGTGCGCAGGCGTGTGGATGGCGGCTACACCATAGGCCGCACGAATTCGGCGCGGTTCGACATTGTGCCGGCGGCCTTCAGGCACTTGCGCGCATTCCTGCCCATCCTGCGCGAGCGCTGGAAGATCATGAAGATCCGCGCGGGCAAGGACTATTTCGGCCCGTTGGGCAAACATCGATGGAACGCTGACGACACAACGCCGTTCGAGGCGGTGCGCGTTCTCGACCCCGTGCCGGACATGGGGCTCGTGGAAGACATGCGTAAGACCGCAATGGCCCTTCACCCCAAGCTTGGCACCCTCACGGTGGAGGAAGCCTGGGCAGGGCTGATCGATGTGACGCCCGACGAAGTGCCGATCATCGATGAGGCGCCAGGCATTGGCGGGCTTTGGATTGCGACCGGCCTCTCCGGCCACGGCTTCGGTTTGGGCCCTGGCATCGGGCAACTGACGGCACAGTTGGTGACCGGCAGGACGCCTGTTGTGGACCCTGAACCCTTCCGCCTCTCCCGCTTCGGTCCCCAAAAGGCTGCCGCATGAGCCACCCCGACGTTCTCGTCGTCGGGGCGGGGATCACCGGTGCGGTGGCCGCCTACCACATGGCGCAGGCGGGAGCGCAGGTCCATGTGGTGGACCGCTACGGCCCTGCCGCCATGGCGTCCGGCTGGACGCTTGCGGGGGTGCGCCAGTCGGGCCGCGATCCTGCCGAACTCCCCCTTGCCCGTGCCGCCGTTGCGCTGTGGCCGGAGCTTGAGGACAGGCTGGGCGCCCCCACCCACTACAGGCAACAGGGCAACGTGCGCCTTGCCCGCACGCCAGGCGAAGTGGCGGTGATCCGCCGCCTGGTGGAGACACAGTCCGCAGCGGGCCTCGACCTTACATTCCTGCCGACACTGAGCGACGTGCGGCAGGTGGCGCCCGCGGTCTCGGACGCCGTTCTTGCCGCCTCCTATTGCCCCACGGACGGGCACGCCGACCCCAATGCCACCGTCGCCGCCTTCCTCAACGCTGCTGCACGTCACGGAGCAACGCTCGATACGGGCGAGGCGGTGGCGCAGATTGTTGTGGAAGCGGGTGCCGCGAAAGGCGTGATCACCAACAAGCGCACCCTTGCCGCCGGCCGCGTGGTGCTGGCGGCGGGCGTTTGCGTCAACACCATCCTTGAACGGTCAGGCCTTGGGCCGATCCCCATCACCACACCGTTGGTGACGGTGGTGCGCACAGCCCCGGTGGCGCCTGTCTTGAAGCCTGTCATCGGTGTTGCCAACGCCGACCTTGCCGTCCGGCAGGAGATGAGCGGGGCGATCCGCTTCACCAGCGGTACAAGACCCCATGACGGGGCCTTCGACGAGGTGGAGGGCAAGCCCGTGGTGCGCCCCGCCGCAGAAAGGATCGCCGCTACCATTAATGGCGTTGCCCATGTGCTGCCTGCCATCAACCAAGCGCCGGTGGCCGCGTTCTGGGGTGGGTTGTTGGATATGACGCCCGATGCGCTGCCTGTGATCGATACCGTATCGGGGGTGGACGGTCTTGTGGTGGCGGCGGGCTTTTCGGGCCATGGCTTCGGCATCGGCCCCATCACGGGGGAGATTGCCGCAGACCTTGCCCTTGGCCGTGCGCCGCGGTTCGACACGGCACCCTTTCGTTACCGACGGTTTTCGGAGCAGCCTAAAGCCGTCGCCCCTGCCGCCGCCACCTTGCACGGCTGAATGGGGGCCTCGTCGGACATTGCGGTGATCGGCGGCGGCCTTGTGGGGACGGCCATCGCCCTCGGCCTCCTGCGCAGTGGCGCGCACGTTGCCCTTTACGACCCTCTGGAGGATGACTTTCACGCCTCAGCCGGCAATTTCGGCCTTGTGTGGGTGCAGGGGAAAGGCCTTGATGCCCCCCACTACGCCGCCCTCACCCGCCGCTCCGCCGCACGCTGGGACGCTTTTGCGGACGAGATTGCCGAGAAGGGCGGCACCGACCCTCACTATCGGCGCTGCGGCGGCGCCAAGATTGCCCTTGATGAGGAGGAGTTTGCGGCCCTTCGCGCCACCTCCCTTCGCATGCACAACCGCCAGCCCGACGAGGCGGCCAACGCCAAGGTGGACCTCATTGACGGCGCCACCTTGCGCAGCCGTGTCCCCCACGTGAGCGCGGAGGCGGTCGGCGCCCTGTGGTGCGATGAAGACGGCCATGCGGACCCTTTGGCCACGCTGACCGCGCTGCGGCGCACCCTGATACACCACCCCAGAGTGAGGATCGTCCGCGCGCGGGTGGACAGCCTTTGCGCCGATGGCAACGGCTTTCGCTTCGAAAGCTCAGGCGCCAGCGAGACGGCCGGCAAGGTGGTGGTCGCCGCAGGCCTCGGTGCGGCAGGCCTTGGGGAAACGGTCGGGCTCCACGCACCTGTCCGGCCCCAGCGCGGGCAGATTTTGGTGACGGAGCGGATGCCGCCTTTTCTCGACGTTGCCTGCCACACGGTGCGGCAGACAGGTCAGGGCACGGTCTTGATGGGTGATTCCAAAGAGGATGTGGGGTTCGACAGGGGCACGCTGCCCTCCGTCGGCGCTGCAATGGCAAGGCGCGCGGCAAGGATGTTTCCCATCCTGAAGACAGCCAGGGTGGTGCGCCAATGGGGGGCGCTGAGGGTAATGTCACCCGATGGCGTGCCCGTCTACGCCCAATCGGAGAGCCACCCCGGCGCCATGCTCGTCACCTGCCACAGCGGTGTCACCCTTGCGGCGGCCCATGCAGGCGAGGTGGCCGACGCCATTGTCGCCGGCACACTGGGACGGGACTATCGTGCCTTTTCGCCAGACAGATTTGCCAAGGAAGGGGCTAACGCTTGAGCGGGTTCAAACGCGTGAACGATGGGGCGCGCGTCACCATCACCGTGGATGGAGAACCTGTGGCCGCGCGGGAGGGGGACAGTGTGGCCCTTGCCCTTCTCGCCGCAGGGAAGGGGACGTTCGGCACCCTCAGCGGCACCGGCGCCAAGGTGACTCCCTACTGCTTGATGGGGACATGCTTCGGCTGTCTTTGCACCATCGACGGCCGCCCGTCGGAGCAAGCCTGCCTCGTCCCTGTGCGGGAGGGAACTGTGGTGGACACGGCGGGACAGCGCCAGTGACGGACGTGGTCATCGTGGGTGCGGGCCCATCGGGCCTTGCCGCCGCCGCGGTGTGCGGCCAGCACGGCCTTGCCACAACGCTCCTTGACGATCAGCCGGCACCAGGCGGGCAGATCTGGCGCGCCGCCGATGCCATAGGCACCGACCCCCTCCCCGCCCTCGCCAAGACCTATGAAGGCGCTCGCGCTGCCATCGAAGCGGCCCGCAAGTGCGTGACCCTTTGCCCGTCCGCCCACGTCCTGGATGTTACCTCCGACCGCACCGTCCTGTGGCTCGACCGCGCCACGGCGACGCCGCGGTTGACCGAAACGCCCGCCAACGCCCTCGTCCTTGCAACGGGTGCCGCCGAACGCCCCGTTGCCTTCCCGGGATGGACACTGCCGGGGGTGATGGGGGCAGGGGCGCTTCAGGTGGCGCTCAAGCAGGGCGGTCTTGTGCCTGAGGGACCCATTGTCCTTGCCGGGCAAGGGCCGCTCCTCCTCCTTATCCTCGACCAGTTGACCAGCGCCGGTGCCCATGTGGTCGCGGTTCTCGACTTTGCGGTCGGCGGCCGGGCTAAAGCCGTCAAACCTTTGCTCGACGCCGCCTTTGCCGATCGGGCCTTGGTGCGCGAAGGGGCGCGGCTCCTCTTGCGCCGCAAACGCTCCGGCGTTCCCGTGGTGCGGGGGGTGAAAGCCTTGCGCGCCGTGGGTGAGGCAGCCCTTGCCGCTGTGGAGGTGGAGGACGGGGCCGGCCGCCACCACCGTTTCGAGGCGACAACCCTTGCTGTCCATGATGGGGTGATTGCCAACACACAGCTCTCCCGCCTCATGAACCTGCCGCACCGCTGGCGCACCGCCGACGCCGCCTTCGTGCCCGACGTGGACCCCACCTTCCGCGCCGCCGACCGGGTGTGGGTGGTGGGCGACGGGGCAGGCATCGGCGGAGCGGCCCTTGC
>JBCDCF010000321.1:0-4994 GCA_039182345.1 Pseudomonadota bacterium | reverse complement strand
GCTGGGGTACGGCCACTGCGCCCATCTACAAGGCCCACGCCGCAGGCATCCCCATCCATGTGTGGGTGGACGAAACGCGCCCGCGCAACCAGGGCGCCGCGCTCACCGCATGGGAGCTTGGCCGTGCAGGCGTCCCCCACACGTTGATTGCCGATAACGCAGGTGGCCACCTGATGCAGCACGGCAAGGTGGACCTTTGCATTGTGGGCACCGACAGGACCGCCGCCAATGGCGACGTGTGCAACAAGATCGGCACGTACCTGAAGGCCCTTGCCGCCAAGCACAACGACGTGCCGTTTTACGTGGCCCTGCCGTCCCCCACCATCGACTTCACCCTGGCGTCTGGCGATGCCGTTCCCATCGAAGAGCGCGCCCAGAGCGAGGTGACGGACGTGACGGGCCGCACCGAAGACGGCCGCGTGGAAACCGTGCGCGTCACCCCTGCCACGACGCCAGCCTCCAACCCCGCCTTCGATGTGACACCCGCAGACCTCATCACAGGCCTTGTGACGGAGCGCGGCGTGGTCGCCCCATCGGCGCTGTCAGGCACCTTCACCGACATCGCCGACAAAGACTGACGGACTGAGCGGCGCGGCCGGCGGTGAGATTGCCGGCCCAAGCAAAAGGCTGGGGCAGCGTTGAAATGGCACAGCCGATCACCCTTGTGGGCGGCACCGTCGTCACCCCCGACGGCACCCTTGAGAGGGCCGATGTGCCCATGGCGGGCGGCGTCTTCATGGACAAGGTCAAGGACGCACAGGCCATCGACTGCCGCGGCCACTACGTTTTGCCGGGGATTGTCGACGTTCATGGCGATGCGTTCGAGTTGGAGCTTCACCCCAGGCCGGGTGTGGACATCGCCTTTCCCATCGCCATCGGATCCATCGACAAGCAGCTTGTCTCCAACGGCATCACCACCGCCTTTCATGGCCTGACCGTTTCGTGGGAGCCTGGTGCGCGCAGCCTTGGGGCTGCCAGGCGCTTCATGGGCGACCTTGCCGCCGCCCGCCCGCGATTGATGGCCGACCATCGCGTTCAACTGCGCTGGGAAGTGTTTGCCCACGAGACCCTTGCGGACATTGCCCGCTGGCTCCGCGAGACGCCCACCCCCGCAATCGCCTTCAACGATCACACCACCGACACCCTCGACCTGATGGCGGCGGGTCGGACCGACAAGCTCGACCCATGGGCCAGGCGCGCAGGGGTCGACCTCGACACCTATCTCGCGTTGGCGTCCACCGTCGCACAAAGCGCCGCCGCCGTACCGGCCAAGGTGGCGGAGGTGGCGCGCCTTGGCAGGGCCCACAGCGCTGTCATGCTGTCCCACGATGAACGCACCCGTGCGGACCGCTCCGCCAACAGGGCCCTTGGCATGAGGGTGTGCGAGTTTCCCCTCGCGCCCGAGGTGGCGGCAGACGCTCGCGCCAATGGCGAACCTGTGGTGATGGGCGGCCCCAACGTCATCCGCGGTGCCAGCCACAAAGGCCTCATGTCCGCAGAAGAGGCCATTGGCGAGGGCCTTTGCACCGTCCTTGCCTCGGACTACTACTATCCGAGCCTGTTGCATGCCGCTGAACGTCTCGTTGCCCGCGGCGTCACCTCCCTTGCCGCCGCCTGGTCCCTCATCTCCCAAAACCCTGCCGACGCCATGGGGCTTGCCGACCGCGGCGCCATTGCACCGGGCCGCCAAGCCGACGCTGTCGTCGTCGACGCCAGCGGTCCCTGGCGCATCGTCCACACCATCACGAGAGGCATCATCACCCGCTTCGGCGCTTAGCGTTTTGTGCGCGCCCCTCCTTGCGCGGTGCAGGGCGTATCACACTTTGCTGTCGGTCGATGTGATGGCCGCGAACGTGGCGAGGGCACGGTGGAGGGCTGCCGGCCAAGGGGCAAGGCTGGCGTTAAGACTGTCTTCCACGGACCGGGTGTAGCCCTCGATGGCGAGGCGGTTCGGCGTCAACTCCCGTCGGAGCCATACGTCAATGTCGTCGGACAGAGCTGCCGTGTAATCCTGTGCGGACCAGTGGGGCCGAAGGTCGAGGCCGATGGCGTGGAAGTACTCAAACGTCGCCTCAAGATCGAGGACCGTGACAGCGCGGCTCAGCCAAGGCGCTCCGGGGCGCTTGGTGCCGTGAATGCTGCCGTGCATGGTGTCCACGTATCGCACGCTCTGCGCCCTTGGTGCCAGGAACGCTTCGCCAATGCGCCACCCCTTGCGCCGTAAAACGACATCGATGGCCGGGAACCCACGCCCCGCGAGGGAGCACAGATGCAGCGCCGACCCTTCGGCAAAGACGAGCCGTTCGGCGCTGAGATAGAGGCGAACCTGGTCGCCGATCGCATAGTTCTCGGGCCGAAACACGTGTCCGCCTGCCGCGGTGATCGCCGCCTCAATGTATTTCTCGCCCGCAAATCCGATGAGGCGCCCACCGCGGGAGACGTAAACAGGCCCCCTGACAGCCTCCACACCCAGCCTTTTTTGCGCCACCAGTTGATCCATCAGATCAAGATGCGCCGGGGAGGGGCCGCTGCGTTCAAGCCGCTCAGCCTGGGGCGTCACATGGAGCCGATCCACCCTGAGCGGCCGGTCCACAAAAAGGACGTCGTGGGCGGGATCGATGCCGAACCACATCAAAAGGCCGTTGAACCAGCGCGGCACGGTGCCCTCAGGCAGGTGGGAAAACAAAAACCGCGCGTTCGGATCGGCAGCTTTGCTGGACGCAAGACGCATGGAAAAGTCCATGACCTGGTGGCCAAAGTGCCGGCAGACCGCGCCACCCCAGAACAGATGGGCGCCCGTGAGGGATGTGGTTGCGTCCGGCTCAAGCGGCCGCGCGTCGAAAGGCCCGTCACTGCGCCAGTGGCGCGCGAAGGGCGCTTCGTCCCAATCAGGCCACATCGGGCCACCGCGATGAAACCTGCTCGCCCCCGTACCAAGCAGCCGGTCATAGGACACCACGTCGACGGCGTCATAGGTCGCAACGTCGACGGGCGTCATCGCCGCCAGCCGGTCACGTCCCGCGTTGCCTGAGGGCGGCAATGGCGACCACCATGCCCGCCGCCATCGGCATGTCGGTTTGTTTCATCCGCACCACAGGCCCTAGGAAGAGGTGGCTGAGGTGCCTTGGCGGTTGAACATGCGCCGCACGCTGTCGCCCAGGCCGCCCGCCTTTGCGTGGCTTGAATCATCGCGCACCGTCGCGTAGCCGCCAGCGTAGATGCCCTTAAAGAAGAAGGCGAGGCTCTTGTAGACATGGACCGAGTCCAGATCCGGTAGGTCGAAGTCGACGCCGGAGGGCGCATTCAAGGCATCGATGGCCGGCTTCGCATACCGCTCGATGGTGGAGTTGGGCACGCCCAACCCACCGCCAAACCGCTCCACGTAGCAGGTATGAAGGTCCTCGATGGCATACCAGCCGCCGTCCACCACGCATGGCCACAGTGTCTGGATGCTCTTTTGGTGTTGCTCCATGGTGTGACCACCATCATCGATAATGCAGTCGATGGGCGTGCCGATCTCCTCTGCCACCGTGGTCAGGAAGTCCGTGTCGGTTTGATCGCCAATCCAGACTTTCGTCCGCGCCGTCTCGAACGCTTTGCAATCAGGGTTGATGTCGATGGCGAAGAGGCGGGCGTTCGGAAGGTAGTCCTCCCACATCCGCAACGAACCGCCTTGGAAGATCCCGATCTCCAGCATGGTGAGCGCATCATGCCTGCGGCTCGCCAGATAGCGGTCGTAGGCGACCGTGTAGGACTTCGCGGCAAGGTGCTTATGCTGCAGCGTGCCCTTATCCGTACCATGTTTGGACGCAAGATGATCGAGAAGGCTGGTGTCCATACGAGTGACCCTGCTGTGTGAGTTTGAGCGTTCGACGCATGCATTTTGGCTGCGGCAATCGTTCCGGACGGGCTCCCTTTTCGATGGCGCGCCGGCACACGCCCTCCTAGCAAACCTCGTGCCGAGCCACCAGAGGGTGTGCCCTTGAAGGTGTTCCAATCCGACAAAAGTGGTCCGAAGTCTCCAGCGGCGACCGGACGTGGGGTGAGGCTGTGTGTCTAACCCGCAGGGCTGGTTTCAGGCCTCAGCGGGGGCTGAGCGCCAGTGATGCTTTGCGTGCATCCAGCAGTATAGCGGTGCGCGCGCTGGCTTTCGCCGCACAACCATCGCAAGCCGTGTCCAAAACCCTTTGTATTGGTTGAGAAGATTGCCACCATGAACGATTGTAGTCGTGCGCACGAGATTGAGATTTCGCACCGGAATCTCGTCGGGTATCTTTGTATGATTGTAGACGCCTATATGAGGTTCGTCAGAATTAGCTTCGATATACGTATAAAATGGAGATGGGAAGCTATGAAAGTATTTGAGTTCTCGCTGGCCACTCATCACATCGACGGTCTCCGTGAATGGGAAATCCACGATGTACCCGCTGTGGGCGTCGGGATCGATGGCGGCTTGGACGTCCTGTGTAAACAGGGGATGCAACACGTCGTCAGAGTCGAGCCGCGTCGATGCAAGGATGCTCGCAGCCGGGGCGTGGCTTGCAATGTGCTGGCGTAACACCGGGACCATGTCGTGCACGCCGTCGGCAAAGGCGACAAAACAATTCGGCGCCCCATCGATCTCATCGAGAAAATCGGCGTAGGGAAGGCTCCTCTCCTCATCGAAAAGGATGACCCACGAAAAGTTCTTCTCAACCTGGCCCAAAACGGATGGCATCGTGTGCGCCTTGAACAAGGCGATGCGCTCTTTCATCCAAGCATCGTTGAATGTGTTGCTGAACGTCTCTCCGCCAAACCTCAGATTGAAGCGCGTGTAGATGATGTGGGCGACGGGTCGTTGAAACGCCTTGGCGTGCGGTCCGTGGTTCATGGAGGCTCCGTCGTGTGGGTCGCGGAGCCATCATACCCAATTTCAACAAGAAGTGGAGTTCGTGTTGTTGCTCACCCCACGGCGGCAATGGCGGCGTCTCTGTCGGCCTTCACCTCGAACAGGC
>JBCDCF010000320.1:0-4995 GCA_039182345.1 Pseudomonadota bacterium | reverse complement strand
TCTGGTTGATCTCACCCAAAGGCACTTCCAAGTAGTCGATGCCGATGCCCGTCGCCTCGGTGAAGCGATCGGCCACGGGCTTGATGTTCCCCAAGGAGCCTGACGGTTGCATGATGGTCAGCGTCACGCTGCGCCCGTCCGCCAGCTTTTTGGCAGCCTCGGCGGCGGTGACGTGGATGTTGGCCAGCGCATCGGACTGGGCCTGTGCTGAGCGGATGAGGCCAGGGGTGAGGGCGTACGCGGCCGCCCCCGCAGCGGTCGTGCGCAGTAACGTTCGCCGGGAGAGGCGGGTTTGGAGCGTCTTCACTGGGCGTTCCTCCGTTTTCTTTGTGGTTCTATTTGACGGTGACACTCTTGCTGCGGTCCTGCCCCACAAGAACGGCGGCAATGACCACTGAGCCTTTGACAATCATTTGCGTGTACTGGTTGACCCCCATCAGATTGAGGCCGTTGTCCAGAAGCGCGATGATGGCAACGCCGATCAGCGTGCGGTGAACACCCCCCACACCGCCCGACAGCGACGTGCCCCCCACCACGATGGCCGCAAGGGTGTTGAGGAGAAGATCTTGCCCCAGCGTCGGCCCCGCAGCCCCAAGCCGCGCAACGGCCAGTGCCCCCGCAAGGCCCGCAGCAACCCCTGACAGCGCAAAGGCGTAAATCTTGTAGCGGCGGACGGGAATGCCTGCGGTGCGGGCCACAGCCTCGCCCCCGCCGATGGAATACATGGTTCGTCCAAACCGGGTGCGCTGGCCGACGATGCTCATCAGCGCCCACGCCCCGAAGGCAAACAGGGCAATGTTGGGAACCGACGGGATCAGTTGGCCGATGGCAAGATCTTCGAACGCAAAGGAGGAGAACCGCATGGCCCGCCCTTGCAAGATCTCCCACGCCGCGCCCGTGAAGACCGAAAGACTTCCTAAAGTCACCACGAAGGAGGGGATGCGCCCGAACGCGTAGATGGCCCCATTCAGGGCGCCGAGCATGCCGCCGGCCACCATCGCCACGAAGAGGGCGCTGACGCCAAGGTCGAACATGTTGAGGACGGTGACGGTGATGGCGCCCACAAGAAGAACGATGGCGCCCACCGACAAATCGATGGACCCCATGAGGATCACGAACGAGGCGCCGAGGCATGCCAGAAGCAACGTGCTCGCCTGGCCCAAGATCCCCGTCATGTTGCGCATGGTGAGGAATGCGTCGGACGCGAACGAGAAGAACACGATCAGCGCGAACACCACGGCAATGGGAAGCCAGATCCCTGAGCGAAGGGCGTTGGCAACGCTGGTCTTGGCGGCCTCGCTCATGCGGCGACCCCTGTGGGAAGGGCGCCGGCAAGCATTGCCGTCACAAGCGCCTGCTCGGTGGGTTTGTCCTCAGGCGGGGCCTCGATCATGGTTTCGATCCGGCCGTGCCGCATGATGGCAATCCTGTTGGACAGGCCAATCAATTCAAGGAGTTCGTCGGTGATGAGGACGATGGCAACGCCCTCATCGGTGAGGTCGCGGATGAGGCGGTAGATCTCTTCCTTCGCCCCCGCGTCCACCCCGCGTGTGGGGTTGTCGAGGATCAAGACCGAAAGGTCGCGGGCGAGCCAACGGGCAAGCACCACCTTTTGCTGGTTGCCGCCCGAAAGGCGGCTGGAGCGTGCCTTAGGGCCAGGCGCTTTGATGCCAAGGCGGGTGATCATCGCCTCGGTCACCGCCGTCTCCTTGCGCTGGCGCCACCAGCCGAGCCTGTTGGAGAAAAGGTCAGCGCTCGGCAGCACCATGTTCCAGGCGACGGACTGGTCGGCAATCATCCCCTCGGCAAGGCGCTCGGCAGGCACGTAGCCCACACCTTCGGCAATGAGCGCGCCGGCCACAGGGGCGCGCCACGGATCCCCTTTGATGCTGATTTCGCCCGCCTGGGGCGCTTCGATCCCCGCAAGGCCTTTGCCGAACGCACTCTTGCCGCTTTCCAAAAGGCCGCCAATGCCAAGGACTTCGCCAGGGGCAACGGTCAACGAGACGTCCTCGTACGCGCCTTCGCGGCGGAAGTTGCGGGCGGCAAAGGCAGGCGCGGCGCCGGCATCGGCATCGGCAGGGCGCTGGCGGTCCTCGTGGTAGTAGTCGCTGTCGCGCTCGCGGCCCACCATCAGGCGATGAAGGCCGCGCTCGTCCACGTCGGAAGGGGCAACGCGGGTGACGAAGCGGCCGTCCTTCAAGACGACGATGTCGTCGCAAAGACTCAAGACTTCCGTCAGTCTGTGTGAGACGAACAGAAGACTTCCCTCCTGCCTGATGCGTGCCACAAGGTCGAAGAAGGTGGCCTCGTCGCCCCGCTCCAATGACGCTGTGGGCTCGTCCAGAAGAACGATGGGCGCGCTCTGGCCATAGAGCATGGTGGGCGCTAGACAGGCGCGGATGATTTCGATGAGCTGGCGGGTGGAGAAGGAGAGGTCATCGGTGGTGCGCCTTACATCGATGGAGGCGTTGGCCTCGTCCACCATCGCCTGGGCCTTGGCAACCATCGCGCGCTTGTCGAGGAGCTGGCCGAAGCGGGTGAAGCGCGCCTCCACCCCAAGCAGAAGGTTTTCGTAGACGGGAAGGGCGCCGATCAGCGCCTGCTCCTGGAAAACCCGTGCAATGCCAAGGTGCTGGGCCTCGGCATAGGTGTGAGGGGCGGGGCCGCGGCCGGGGAGATCCACGGCCCCCCTGTCGGGCCGCAACAGCCCTGACAGGATGTTCAGCAAGGTGGACTTGCCGGCGCCGTTCTCGCCCACAAGGCCCACCACCTGGCGGGCGCCGAGGGTGAGGTCGACGTCCGCCAAGGCGACGCTTTCGCCGAAGCGCTTCGACAGTCCCTTGGCGTTAAGGGCGACGGCCTGCATGGGGGAGACCGGACCCTGATCAGGCGTTGGGCGAAGGCCCGAACATGGGGATCTTGTAGTGGTCGGCATACTCCTTGCGCACCGCTTCGGCCTCGCCATTGTCGCGGGAGGCGACGTAGGCGTCAGGGTAGTCCCATCCGCCAGGCTTATCGATGCCGCCCCACTCAAGGTCGATGTCCATGGGGAACAGCTCGGCCTGGGGGTCCCAATCGTCGGCGTGAAGGACTTTGGACATCAGACGATAGTCGAACGGCTCCACATCGCCGTTATTGACGTAGCGATCCAAGTAAACGTCGACGTTGTCCTTGGTCATGGTGACGGAGCGCCAGTTCATCATCCGCTCGGCCGCGCGGGGGCGCCAGCCATTCATGACGTCGTAAAGGCGGGTGGTGAGGAGGGCGCCCATGTACTGGGGCACGTTGGCGCTGGTGGCAAGCAACAGCCCGCGCTTGATCATTTCAGCGCCGCCAGAGGTGCCGTCCGCACCGCCCACGAACACGTCCTCGCCTGGCCGGAAGCCGCCGGCGCGCAGGGCGGCAATGCACCCGTCGGCCACGTCGTCGTTCTGGCCGATGACGCCTTTCATGTTCGGGTGACGGGCGATGAGGTCCTCCATGGCCCTTTGGCTGTCCTCACGGTTCCACTTGCCGGGGAGGGCGCCCACGAAGGAGATGTCGGGGAACTCGGCAATGGCCGCATCGCGCCCACGGGAGCGGATAAGGTCGGTGGAGTTGCCCTCAACCCCCGTCACGCCGACAATCTCGCCGCCGCCGAACTTGTCCATCACCGCCTGGCAGACGGCGCGGGTCACATCGCGGTGGGCGGAAAACTCTTCAGGCACGGCGTAAAGCGTCCAGTAGTCGCCGGCCTCGAAGGGGGTGTACCAGGGGAGCGTGCCCCAGGTGTTGTCGAGCCAGATCTTCTCCTGGTTGGCAAGCTGGGCAATGCGCTTGATGGAGCCGCCGCCGGGGGCGTGAAGCATCACCGCCTTGGCGCCTGCCGTCACCTGCTGCTCGAACTGGTTGAGCTGGCGCTCGCTGTCCAGCTGCCCGTCCACGGCCACATGCTCAAGCCCCAGCGCTTTGGCGGCCGCGGCAGCGCCGGCATCGGCGTTGACCACGTATTCAAGCCGCAGCGTCATCATCAGGTGGGCCATCTTGCCGTTGGTGTCGGCGATAGCGACCCCCGGCAGGCCGAACTGGGTCGCTGTTGCCAGCGCCAGCGTGCTTGCGGTGGAATAGGCGAGGAATTGGCGGCGCGACACGCCACTGACGCCCGCTGCATCCATGTGCGCATCGACCACGCGTTTGTCGGTGAAGTCAGGCACGATCAGCTTAGTCATGATGTCCTCCCGTTGCGGCCAAGCTTTGTGCTCAGCTCCACTTGTTCTCCCGGCGCGTTTCGTATTCGCCCCGCGCCCATTCAGCGCCTGCCGGTGTGGCGACAAATTTGATGAGACCGTCTTCTTCCACCCGCTCCGCGCGGCCCTTTTCGATCTGCCAGAGAAGGTGGGTTTGCAGGCAGCACTCAGCGTAACAGCGGCGCATGCCGATGCCTGTGGAGACGGGGTAGTCGAGCTCGGTCTTGACCGGCATCACCTCAGGCACAAGGTCCAAGAGCGTCATCGGCCGGCCGGCGCGTGCCAGCACGTAAAGGATCCAGAACTCGGTGTCCTCCTGCTGGCGCATCATGTGGGTGAGGCGCCGCATGGAGCTTTCGGGCGAATAGGCCGACAGCCCATGCCCTTCCAGGAGGAGCTGGGGTTTGACCTCCATGCACCGCTCGATGGAGCGGCGGTGGGCCTTGGCATCGCCGATGGGGTAGGGGCCGAGCGGGGTCGGATAGTGCAAGATGTCGGCCGCGTAGAGCGTGCCCGTCGACGGGTTGTGAATGCCGATCTGCCCCGGGCAGTGGCCAGGCAGGTGGATCACCTCAAGCTTCAGGCCGCCCACCTCTAGGATGTCGCCGTCCTCCACCACCTTGTCCACCTCCACGGGGCGATTCCAGTGGCGGCGCACCTGTGCGGGGTCGGACAGGCCACGGCTCTCCCCTTCCGCAAGGTTGAAGTCGCGCAGCACCTCTTCGGGCGTTGTGCCGAAGCGGGTGAGATTCTCGGCAGTCGTCAC
>JBCDCF010000319.1:0-5000 GCA_039182345.1 Pseudomonadota bacterium | reverse complement strand
GGCCCTGGGAACGCCTCCACGTTCCAGAAGTCGGCCCACCCGTCAGGCGCTTGGTCAAAAAGCTCCGTGTTATAGGCAATCAGCATCCCGCCGACGGTGCGCATGACGCCCTTTTCCTCGCACGCGCCGTCGACGCCGTTCTCGACCACTTCGGTCATCTCGGCGCAGTTGAGGCTCATCAGCCGGTCGGCGTGGGTGATGAGGTCGGGCGGCGTAGCGGTGACAATGTCGAACTCCATGTTGCCGGTGCGGCTCATGGCTTCCACGCGGGCCCACTGGTCAGGCACCTCAATGGCAACGGGAATGACGGGGACGCCCGTTGCTTCCTCGAAGGGCTCGTAGAAGTGCTGTGTCAGGCTGTCCTCCATCAGGCCGCCGGTGGTGGCGTAAACAAGTTCACCCTCAATGTCCTGGGCGAGCGCAGCGCCTGCGGACAGGGCGATCACCGACGTCAAAAGCAGTCTCATGGCGGTCATGGGGATCCTCCGTTTGTGGTTCGGTCTCAGGATGAGGGGGCTGCCTGGCGCCGCCGCTTCTCCCACCGCGTCAACAGGAACGCGCCAAGGAGAAGGGCCACGGACAGGACCGTCAGCATGGTGGCGATGGCCGGCAGTTCGGGCGTCAGGCTGTGTTCGATGTTCTCAAACATGCGCCGTGGCAGCGTGCGGTCGCGAATGCTGGACAGGAAGAAGGAAATGGTGGGCTCGTCAAAGGAAATGACGAAGGCGAAAAGGCTTCCCGACAGGACGCTCGGCGTGATGAGGGGGAGTGTCACCTCAAAGAAGGCGCGCAGCCGGCTTGCCCCGCAGCTCATGGCGGCAGCCTCAAGCTCCTGGTCGATCTGGCTGAGCGCGGACGCCACCGTGAAGACGAAGAAAGGCAGCGCCAACATGGTGTGCGCGAGGACAAAGCCGAACAGCGAGCCCACCAACCCCAACGGCGCCAGCCACAGGTAGAGCGCCACGGCAATGGCAATGTGCGGCACGATGATCGGCCCCATGAGGAGGACGCTGAAGGCAGGCTTCATAAGGAGGCGCCCGCGCACGATGGCGTAGGCGACAGGGGTTCCCACAAGAAGGGTCGCGGCAACGGTGGCAAAGGCAATCTTGAAGGAGAGAACGGTTGCCGCCTGCCAGCGCCGATCCTCAAAGAATTCGGCATACCAGTGGAGCGTGAAGCCGGACGGCGGAAACTCAAGATACCCCTTAGGCGAGAACGACATGGGGATGATGATGAGTGTCGGCAGGAGCAAGAACACCAACACCGCATAAACGTATGCGCGCGCCGTCAGCGCTCCCGCATCCACTTTGACGGCGGGAGGGCGCGCCACCGCGACAGGAGGGGCAGACGCGCTCATGACCGCCCTCCCAGCACCCTGTCGAAGGCCAGGTAGCGCGAAAAGAGGCTGGCAATCACCACCACCGCGAGGGTGAGCGCTGACACGATGGCCGCCGCAAACGGCCAATCCAACACCTCGCGCACCTGTTGGGAGACGAGGGTGACAATCATCTGCTCCTGCGGGCTGCCGAGGAGCGCGGGGGTGATGAAAAAGCCGAGCGCTGTGAGAAAGACGATGAGAAAGCCCGTGACGATCCCCGCCCGCGCGATGGGCAGGATGATTTCCACGAACACGGCAACCCGTCCGGCGCCCATCACCTGTGCGGCCCGTTCAAGGTCGCGCGGGATGGCCCTCAGCGCGCCGTAAAGCGGCAGGATCATGAAAGGGATCAGCGCGTGGGTCATGCCGATGAGGACGGCCCCTTGGGTGTAAAGGAGCGTCAGCGGCTGTCTGGTGAGACCTGAGCCCGTGAGCGCGGTGTTGATGATGCCCTCGCGGCCCAAGATGATGGTCCAGGCTGCCGTGCGCACAAGAACGCTGGACCAGAACGGCAGGAGGACGCAGATGGCAACAATGGCCGCCGTCCACCCGCTGGCCCGCGCCATGAACCAGGCAACGGGAAAGCCGAGGATAAGGGCAAGGACGGCGGTCGCAAAAGCGATCCACACCGTGCGCAGGAACACGCGGGCATAGACAGGCTCTTCTACCAGCCTCTGGTAGTTGGACAGGCCAAGTTCGGGCTCGGCGACGCTGAGGCGCAACAGATCCAGCAGCGGATAAAGGAACCCCAGCGCCATAAGGATGAGGAACGGCGCCACCAAGAGGGCGCTTCCCGCAGCGCCAAGGCCCTTCGCGTTGCTGGCTCCCCCCGCGCTCATGGGGTGGCGGCCGGGAACACCCGCGCCGCGTCGGGAGGAATGGCAAGGCCGATGGGCTCGCCGATCCGCGCTGCCCCCACCGCTGCCTTGGTGGGCACACGCACCCTCACCGTTTGCCCGCCGGCAAGCTCGGTGATGATCAGAACGCTCTGGCCGCTGTAGATGATTTCGCGCAGCGTGGCGGTGAGGTGCCCTGCCTTGCCGTGCGCAACGACGGAAATCTTCTCAGGACGCACCGCAAGGGTGGCTGGGCCGGCGGGCACGGGACCCTCGCCCACGTGCGCGGCGCCTGTGAGGGGAAACCTCGCCTCCCCCACCCGCGCGGTCACCCCATTGCCCTCCGGAACAACAGTGACAGGCAGAAGGTTGTTGTCCCCCACGAAGCCTGCGACGAACAGGTTGGCCGGCGCTTCGTACAAAGTCTCGGGATCGGCAAGCTGTTGCAAACGGCCTTCGGAGATGACGGCGACGCGGTCGGCCATCGTCAGCGCCTCTTCCTGGTCGTGGGTGACGAACACCACCGTCACCCCAAGCTCACGCTGCAAGGCCTTAATTTCGATCTGCATCTGCTCGCGCAGGTTCCTGTCGAGGGCGCCGAGGGGCTCATCCATCAACAAGACTTTGGGCTCGTAGACGATGGCCCTTGCAAGCGCCACGCGCTGCTGCTGACCACCTGAGATTTGGGAGGGCATCCTGTCGCCGTAGCCCTCAAGGCGGACCCGTGCGAGGGCAGCGTCGGCAGCCTTGCGACGGGCACTGCGCGACACGTTGCGCATCTTCAAAGGGAAGGCCACGTTGTCGCGCAAGGTCAGGTGCGGAAACAGCGTGTATTTCTGGAACACCATGCCAAGGTCGCGGCGGTTCACAGGCACGCCCGTGACGTCCTCGCCGTTGATGAAGATCTGACCGGCCGTCGGCCGCTCGAACCCGGCAATGCTTTGCAAGATGGTGGTTTTGCCGGAGCCGCTGGGGCCGAGAAGGGCCACGAACTCGCCCCCCGCCACATGGAGGGAGACGTCGTCCACCGCCACCACATCGGCAAAGCGCTTGGTCAGACGCTCAATGCGGATCGCGCCCGCGCCATCGGCGTGCGCCATCCCGCCGTCAGGGTTGTGGGCGGCCTGGGGTGCGGTCGCCTCGCTATGACTTGTGACCTGCTGCACATCACAAGAGTGCCGCGAGCCATGCCGCCCCCGGTTGACACAATACGCAAAGGACTTTGCGAAGGGCGCAATTGTCGCACCCAGCATCCCCCGAACCGGTGGGGCTCAGTGAGCGGATCGCAGCGCAGCCGCTATGACAGGCCGAACATCCTTGCCCAGTTGGCCATGGTCATGCCGGCGCGGTAGTCGCGCAGCATCTGAGGATCCAGAACCTCCAGCAGGAGGCGGCCCTCAAGCCACACCTCCACACACTGGAAGGGGCCGCGGTCACAGGTCCTTGCGGGCCAGGTGTGGTGGGTGACAAGGGCGATGATGTCGGCTTCTGCCAGCGGTGAGGCGATGGCGGCATGGACGAAGGTTGGCGAGGCATCCGGCTCACCCACCGCGCAGGCGATCTGGCTGGCGCCAGCATGCAAGGTGTGGGTGATGGGGTAGACCTCGATGGCGGTTCCGTCATCGCGTTCGGCAAAGGCAATCCAGCAGTCCGGAAAGGGCGGGAAGGGCATCGCCTTGCCGCCCATCAGTTGGGCAAGGCATGTGGCCACCCGTTCAGGCTGCTCGGCGCTGATGGAGACGTGCAAAAGGCTCACGGCTACCCCTCGTCCGGGACATGGCGTGCGATCGGCCACACCAAGAGACGACTGTGTTGGCTAAAGACGCAAGGGTTTTCGTCCGCGCGCACGGCGGGACCGCGCCAAACCACTGATAGGCGGCGGACCAACGTTGGACGCGGCAACAGGCCCGGCACATGACGGACCGCCGACGCACCCACAATTCTTGAGCCGGGCGTTGGCGTTGTCTACGCTGCAACGGCACCGCGTGACGGTGCGCTGTTGAGCGGGCTGTGAGGGGACATGGTGCTTGTCAAAGACACTCTGCCGAGGATCGTGTCCTGCCCCATGACCCAGTTTGTGGAGGACATGGAGGCTGCCGTCGGCACCGGCGACTGGGCGGCCGCCGCCCAGTACTTCACCGATGATGTGCTCTACCGCGTGGGCCACAGGCCCCCAGTCACAGGCGTCTCCGGCATTAAGGACTACATGGAGTGGCAGAACAGCGTGGTGCATTGGCAAGGGCACACCACCCGCTCCAAGTTCAGCCGCGGCCCTGTGGCCTACTTTGAAGTGGAAAGCCATTTTGCCCGTGTGGCCGACGGCAAAGAAATCTTGCTTCCTTGCACGGACATCTACACCTTCCGCGACGATCGCATTGCCGACTGGCGGGTTTATGCTGACATCTCCGCCTTCGCGCAGGGCTAAGCTGGCGGGACGGCAGGCTTTGGCCTGAGCCGAGACGCGGCTGGGGGATGGCCTGACGGGTCAGGTGACACGGCTTGCCGTTTTGTAGGCAGGATCGTCCCACAGCCTGTTGTCGATGATGTCTTTCAACACGGCGACGGCGCGGCGCACATCGCCTTCGTCGATGTAAAGGGGTGTCAGGCCGAACCGCATGATGTCGGGAGCGCGGAAATCTCCGATGACGCCGCGGGCGATCAAGGCTTGCATGGCCGCATAGCCGTGCTCGAAGCGGAAGGAGACTTGGCTGCCGCGGATCGCCGCCTCCCGCGGGCTGGCAAGGGTCAGCGCAGGACAGGCCGCCTCCACCTCGGCGATGAACAGC
>JBCDCF010000318.1:0-5023 GCA_039182345.1 Pseudomonadota bacterium | reverse complement strand
GCCTTGACGAGGTCGGGGACGATCTCGTTGAGGTCCAGAAGGCACCCTGTGGCGTGGGCCGTGCCCACAAAAGGGTGATCCACGATGATGAAGTCGTAACGGTCTGCAAGGGGCTCCACGGGCGCTTCGCCGAAATCGCGCAGGCTGCGGGCCTCCCACTCCACGGTGATGTCAGGGTGGTCCGCCTCGAAGGCCGGCACGGTCTCCTTAAGGCAGGCAAAACCGCGCGGGTGGTCCCAGCCGATACCTTTCAGCGTGCGCTTCGTCATGAGGCGATGGTCTCCCTTGGCTCGGACGTGACGGTCTGTGTGTCTTGTGCCCCAAGGCCACGGCTCAAGGCGCGGCCGGTCTCCTTCAGGGCCAAAAGGGTGCTCTCGCGGGTCTGGCTCGCCCGGGTTTGTTCAAGGTAAGGCACCGTGATGGCGGCGATGACCCTGCCGGAATGGTCGCTGACGGGAACGGTGAGGTTGGTGACGCCCGTCACCACGCGGCTCTCCCACGCCTCATGTCCAAGACGCAGCGCGTCGGCGAAGCGGCGGCGGAGCCCTGCGTGCTCACCCTTTTCGATGACTGCAAGGGTCGCCTCCATACGCGCCTTGCTCTGGAAGGCGGTGATGACGACGCCCGAACTTGTCTCCAGCAGGGGAAACTTCGCCCCCACCTTGACGCTGTAGTGCATGGGAAGGGGGCTGTTCGCGGCCGCCACAATCAATAGCTCATCGCGCTCAGCCACGGCCAGATGGCAGGACTGTAGGGTGGCGAGCGCAAGATCCTCCAGCAGCGGCTGTGCCATGTTGAGAAGGCGCGCCATGGGGGGATGGCGGTGCGCCAGCTCAAACAACTTGAGCGACAGGTGATAGCGCTCGCTCACAGGGTGCTTGTAGAGGAAGGCCCGCCGCTCCAGCGTGATGACGGTGCGGTAGATCTCCCCCATCGACCGGCCAAGCGCGTTGGCAAGGTCGGTCATCGCCGCGCCATCGGGCCGGCTTGCCAGAAGCTCCAGAACGTCGAGCGCCTTGTCCACCGCAGGCACCTGATAGGTGCCTTGAGGTTTGCCGTCCCCGTTCTGCTTCATCACAGCCTCGCCAGGAAGGTGGAGAGCGGCGGGAAGAGGATCAAAAGCGCCGCCACAACGATGAAGGTGGCAATGAACGGCACCACGGCCCGCGCAAACGCGGTGATGGGCACTTTGGTGATGGCGCAGGTGGTGAACATCACCGTTCCCACAGGCGGGGTGATCCCCCCAAGGTGGATGACGAAGACGAACACCACGCCGAACTGCACAGGGTCGATCCCGAGCGCCTGCGCCACAGGCATGAACATGGGCGCAAGGATGAGGATCAGCGCCGTCCCTTCCACAAGCATGCCTGCGATGAACAAGATCGCCCCGATCATCACCAGCATGAGCGTGGGGTCGCTGGTCGCCATCAAGAGCGCTTCGCCCACCTCCTGGGGAATGCGCTGGAAGGTGAGGATCCAGGTGAAGGCCGCCGATGCGGCGAGCACCAGGATGATGGCGGACGTCGTCACCACGGTGTTGACGAGGGCTTGCCAGATGTCCCGCCAGGACGCCTCACGATAAAGGAGGATGAAGAGGACCGTGTAGGCCACAGCGACACCGCCCGCCTCCGACGGTGTAAAGACGCCGCCACGAATGCCGACGACAATGAGGACAGGCATCATGATGGCGGGGAGGGCACGCAGGAACGCAACGCCAATCCCGTCCCATGAGGCGCGCTCCTCAGGCGCATCCCACCCGCCGCGCTTGGCCAGAATGTGGGTGAGCAGGATGAGGGCGGTCGCAAGCACAATGCCAGGCACAATGGCGCCGACGAAAAGCTGCCCTATGGAGGTGTCCGTCACGAAGCCGAACAGGATGAGGCCGATGCCTGGCGGGATCAGCGGTGCGATCAGCGCCGAGGATGCGGTGAGGGCGGCGGAGAAGGGGGCCGGGTAGCCCCGCCGTGTCATCTCGGGCACCAGGATTTTCGACTGCATGGCCGCATCGCCATTGGCCGAGCCCGACATTCCCGCAAGGAGCGTCGACAAAAGGACGTTGGTTTTGGCAAGGCCCCCCGTCAGCGGCCGCGTGACGAGCATGGCAAAGTCCATGACGCGGCGCGTGATGCCAGACACGTTCATCAACTCGCCCGTCAGAATGAAGAGAGGGACGGCAAGGAGGGGGAAACTCTGCGTGCCCGCCACGAGACGCTGGGCGAACGCAACGTCCATCACCGCAGGGTCGGCCCACACCCATAGGAGCGAGAGCGCCAACAGCACCATGGCGATGGGAACGCCGAGCGCCAGAAGGACGACGAAGGAGGTGCCTGCAAGCCCCAGCATCAGGCGCTCTCGCTGCGGCTGCCGTCCACAAGGCGGGCAAGGGCGAGAAGCTGGAACAGGGCAAGCAGCGCAAACCCTATGGGAAGGGCCGCGTAGAGCCAGCCGATGGAGACGCGCAGGGACGGCATGATCATCCCCGCGCGCGAAAAGAGCTGCCAGCCGATATAGGCGATGAAAAGGGAAAGCCCTGCCATTGCCACCTGGCGCACGGCAAACAGCGTCCCCCGCCAGCGGCCGGGCAAGGCCATGTCGATCACATCCACCGCCAGATGCGCGCGCGCACGCTCAGCCACCGCAAGGCCCAAAAACACCATCCAGGCAAACAGCAGCGTCGACAAATCGTAGGAGTAGATGAGAGGGGCACCGAAGACGTAGCGCATCACCACCGCGAGGATGACGAGCCCCACCATTGCCACCGTCACGAGGACGGTGGCAACGGTCAAGATCCCCCCAATCACCCGCTCCATGAGCGCAATGGCACCCATGTCAGGCGGCCGGGCGAAGGATCAGTTGGCGGTGATGATGGCGCGGGCGCGGTCGTAAAGCCCGTCCGACCACTCGGGGAAGGCTTCGGCAATGCCGCCCGCACGGTCGGCGAACTGGCTCTTGTCGATGTCGGAGATGACCGTCATCCCCTTGTCCTTCAGCTCCTGAATGCCGGCCTCATAGCCTGACAGTGCCGCCTCGCTCATGGCGTTGCAGGCATTGTCCGCCTCTTCCTGGACGACCATCTGGTGGTCTTCGGACAAGCCGTTGAAAAGGCTGGCGCTGATCACGATGGGCGACAGGTCCAGGATGTGGTTGGTCTGCACCAGGTACTGGGCGTGCTCGTGGTGCTTCTGGTCGAGGATTGCGGCAGGCGGTGCTTCGGCAGCATCGATCACCCCTTGGGCGAAGGCGCTATAAACCTCGGGCCAGGGCATCGGCGTCGGCGCCGCATCGAAGACTTGCTTGACCATCTCGGTGTAGATGGTCACCGGCTGCACGCGCATCTTGAGGCCCGCCATGTCTTCGGGCGAGGAGACTTCCTTCTCGCGGGTATAAAGGTCGCGGATGCCGAAGGCGAAATAGCACAAGACCTTGACGTTCACCTCTTCGGCCTTGGCGTGAAGGTCGCCCACAAGGTCGCTCGCCAGAAAGCGCTGGGCCGCCTCGTAGTCAGGATACATGAACGGGAAGACGATCACCGAAAAGTCCGGCACGTAGTTGGCAATGGTGCCGACGCCCACCTGGCCGATCAGGTTGCCGCCAAGGGTGATCTGCTCGGTGATCTGCGAGTTTTCGCCCAGCTGACCTGACGGGAACATGTCCACCGCCACCGCGCCGTCGGTGCGCTCCTGGATGGCCTTTGCCATCGCTTCACCGGCCGTGTTCACGAAGTGGGTGGGCGAGTTCATGTGCGCGAACCGCACATTGGTCTCAGCCGACGCAGCGCCCGCCAGAACAAGGCTGAGGGCGGTCACGGACAACAGGGCAGCTTTCATCGATCGTCTCCTCCGTCAGGCGGCTTTGCCGCACACAGTCCACGGATTCGTGCGTGGATCTTGCTTTCATAAATGAAAACGTGTTTTCAAATATGAGTCAATGTTTGATGCCGACCAGAGGTCATCGGACGAAAACACGAGGGGAGGCGGTCCGTTGAGCGACGCGCAGACGATCCTGTCGGAGTGCTATACCGGTGCCGTGCATGACGTGATGCGCGCACGCGGCATGCGCAATTTCACCCTGCCGCCCACCTTGATGCCGCTGATGGAGGACGCCCGCATCTGCGGCCCCGCCTTCACCATCGAAGGCAAGACGGGGGACATTGACGCCCACGAAACGCTAATGGCCTGGACGGGCCTCTTGTCGCGCGCGCCAAAAGGGTCGGTCTGGGTGTGCCAGCCCAATGACGACATCGTCGCGCTGATGGGCGAGTTGTCCGCCGAAACCCTTCAGGCCAAGGGCGTGAAAGGAGCCGTCATCGATGGCGGAACGCGCGACACGCCGTTCCTTGTGCGCCTCGGATTTCCTGTCTGGCGGCGCTTCAACACCCCGCGCGACATTGTGGGCTATTGGCTCCCCAAGACGGTGGACGAACCCATCGTCATCGGCGAGGTGACCGTCCACCCGCGCGACATCGTCCTTGCCGACAGGGACGGTGTGGTGGTGGTGCCTGCCGATCAGGCCGAGGAGATTGCCGGCGAAGCCCACACCGCCATGAACACGGAAAACCTCGTGCGCAAAGCCATCCTCGATGGCGTCGACCCCCAGGAGGCCTACCGCCGCTTCGGCAAGTTTTAGGGGTTGGCCGGCGTGCGTGTCGCGCGCCGGCCAACCGGCCCTTTACTGGGTCGTGACGGTGTAGCCGCGTAACAGCACGTTGCCGTCGCTGCTCCACAGTTTGCCGAGGGTCTCGTTGTACACCGCCCCGCCATTGGTGCCGGTCACCGCGTTGAGGTCGTAGACCTTGCCGTCAAGATCGCCGAGCCAGAGGCCACTGCCTGAGTTGAAGAGGATCCGCCCGGCCGAATCGCTGTCCACATAGACCGAGTTCGACAGGCCCGTCTCAAACCTGTCCGCCCCATCGCTGGGGGCCGTTGAGGTGCCATCACCCACTTTGGCGACGAAACGGCCCGACTCGAACTCGTAAAGGTAGACCGCAAGTTGGCTCGCGCCGATGGTGCACACCATCCCCTCG
>JBCDCF010000317.1:0-5054 GCA_039182345.1 Pseudomonadota bacterium | reverse complement strand
GAGGCCGAGCGCGAGGCGGCACAAGCGGCCGAAGGGGCTGCGATGATCGAGGACATGCGTCCCAGCGAAGAAGGCGTACCTGGCGAGTAACGCTGGCCCGTCTTTGCGACACACATCAAAAAAGCCCGGGTTCGCCCGGGCTTTTTTCTTTCAGCGCCTGGCAGCGCCTCAGTTGGGAACGGTGGAACTGCCTGAGGGCGTGGAGCGGGGCTCGTTGGCGGTGCGAAGGCTCCCTGCAAAGCCCTGGACGGAGATGCGCCACCAGTCGATGGTGTCCTCGAAATTCTTCGCCGTCATGCCGAAGGCCATGGGGACGTCCATCTCAAGGACAGGGTCGCCATCGCTGTCGATATAGGCTTTGCCGAATCGGTTGTCCCTGTTCCAGCCGTTGATGAAGCCCGGCGGCAGGTTGGGCGCGCTCCAACCGGCACGGAACTGGACCGAGCGGCATTTGGCGCCGTCGGTGCAGCCATAAAACAGCATCAGGTAATTGGTGCCTGCGACGCTGGCGCGAATCATCGGGTCACCGACACTGTCGGTGGTCAATTCCGCAGAGCCGAAGCCGCGGGCCAGTTGGCGCAGCCGCTCGGGATCTTCGGCGTTGATGGTTTCTGACATGGCAGGGACCGTGCCGGCCCCCAAAATGGATGCCGCAAGGACGAGTGCCGCGGTGAGGGATCTGGTGGGCATGGTGCCGTCCGGTTCGTTATGGTCGATCCGGCAAGGCTACACATGAACGGTCCATTGGTGAACAGGAGCCGGCGAGGCGCGCCCGTGTCCGATCGAAGGTGCGCCGAACCTTGCCGGCTGTAGCCGCCACGATGGCGCGGCGTCAGGGGGCGGAGGTGGCGCTGTCTCCGGCAAGGACCTTTCCCACATTGTGGTAGACGACGGCCTTTCCGACGGTCTTCCTGCGGTCCTGACTGGACAGGTAGATCTGTTGCGTGCGGGTGCGCAGGAACGGCAGATCCAAAGGATCGAGTCCGTTCCAGGGCAGGAACGGGTTGCGTCGCACGATGCCATACAAGGACGTGCGCACCGTCGGCCGCCGGCTCGGCGTTCTGCGGTGGAAGCCGTAGGTGTCGGCCACCACAAGGGTGTTGGCGGGCACGGGGAAGGTTTTGACCGGCCCGTAGCCAAGGCTCTCCAGTGCGTTTTCCGCCAGGCGGAAGGAACCTGCGGAATGGTGGGGGTCGGTGTCGCCTGCCGCCTCCATGGACATGTGGTGCTCCCACTCAAGCCGCTCAGGTGTCAGCCTGTGGGAGCCTGGCGCGTAGGAGAATGGCCCATCCTCCTCCTCCACATCGTGCAGGAAGAGCCACAGCTTGGCGGTGGGGTGGAAGGTGTCGGCGTGAAGGTTTGCCTGGGGGTCTTCGCCACCCTCTGACGGTGTCGCGATCACCGTTTGAAGCATCGGCAGGATGTGGCCCGTATGGCCGCCCACATAGCCCACAAGACTGCGCACATCGGGCCGGCGCAAGAAGCGGTGAAGGTGTGCGGCCGCCGATCCGTCGTTGTCGGCCGGAAGCGGCATCACCCGCGTCACCGTGTCGGACTGGCGCATCTCCCAAGCGGGGCGGGGGATGCGGGCAAGTTCGTCCAACAAGGCTTTATGATGGTCCTCAGGGAGCGCGTTGTGGCGGATGACGAAACCGTCACGATCGAATGCGGCCCGCTCGGCAGGATCGACGTGGTCCACCAAAGCGGCGCGGCGCTTTTCAGACAGGCGAGCAGCCGCTGCCACCCTTTCCCGGTGCAGGCCTTGGGCGTTAAGGGCGCGCGAGCCGATGACTTTGTTGCGGCGGAAGGACTTTTCCGCCGAAAAGATGGACAGCGCGCTGAGCGGTGCGGAGAGGGCGGTGCGCATGAGCATGGTGGGGACATACGCCTTGCCGGCATGTGCGATCAAGGGGCGCTAGGACGGTCCAGCCATGCCGTTAAGCGCAGATTTTTCTGATGAAACCCGCCCGTACCATGACACAAGGCTTGACTGTCGGGGTCGGCGCGTCTATGTCACGCCCACTTCATGACAGGCCGTCGTCGCGACGCCATTTGGTGTGGGCGAAACGCTGTCCGGTCTCAGTACCGTTGTGAGTGATTTGGGGGAGGCCTTCAGGGGCGGCCCCTTTTTCGATCGAAGCGCTGGCGCGGCCTCAATGTAGGAAGCCGCGACGGCGCGTTTGTCCGTTGCGCCGACCGTGATGTCGGCCTCGTCGCGGCTCTGCCGCATGTGGGAAGTGAGAATGCCGACGATCAACCAGTTGATCCGCAAGCCGCGCGTTGCGCCTGTGAAGCGCAACAAGGTGCCGGCGATGGAGGCGAACCCGCAAAAGCGCGGCGTTTGCACGCGCGTCTACACAACGACACCCAAGAAGCCGAACTCGGCTTTGCGTAAGGTGGCGAAGGTGCGTTTGACGAACGGGTTTGAGGTGATCGGCTACATTCCCGGCGAAGGCCATAACCTTCAAGAGCACTCCGTGGTGATGATCCGCGGTGGCCGCGTGAAGGACTTGCCGGGTGTGCGTTACCACATTCTGCGCGGCGTTCTGGACACCCAGGGTGTCAAGAACCGCAAGCAGCGCCGCTCCAAATACGGCGCCAAGCGCCCGCGGTGATGTCGACCGCTGCACCCTTCTATCCGGCGTTGCTGAGCAAAGCTGTGTTGGCCCGGGTGCGGCAACAAATTGCTGCCACATTTGAATGGATGCGGCGCGCAACGATGGTGAACGTGTTAGCTTGCCCTCGCGGCTTTCAGCCGTAGTCGAGGGAAAAGTTATGATCAAAGCAGCCATCATCGTCTTCACAATGCTGATCGCGGGATCCGCGGCAGCCCAAACATACGGTGCGATCGCCTACAGCAGCCGAACTGGCGCGTATGGGTATTCGTACGATTATTCCAGCCGCGGTGCCGCCGAAAGGCGTGCCCTGCGCGAGTGCCGCAAGCGGGCCGGCGGATGCGTGATTGCCACGTGGTTCCGCAACTCTTGCGGCGCACTCGCCACGGCTCCGCGCGGTGGCTGGGGCGCTCATTGGGGTAACAATCGCCGTCAGGCGCAACGCAAGGCGCTGCGTCGCTGCCGGCAAGAGGGCAACAACAATTGCCGCATCGCAGTGGTCACCTGCGCGCGCGGCGGTTAAGGCTCGACAAGAGGTAAGTCAGGTCATGTCGCGACGTCACAGCGCCGAAAAGCGTGAGGTTCTGCCCGATCCGAAATACGGGGACCTCATCTTGTCCAAGTTCATGAACGCCATCATGTACCATGGGAAGAAGTCGGCCGCCGAGAAGATCGTTTACGGCGCGCTGGACATCTGTCAGGCGAAGTCGCGGCAAGACCCAGTTCAAATGTTCCACGATGCGCTGTCCAACGTGTCACCGCAGGTGGAAGTGCGCTCCCGTCGCGTCGGGGGCGCCACGTATCAGGTGCCTGTGGAGGTTCGCCCCGAACGGCGCCAGGCGCTTGCGATCCGGTGGCTCATTTCAGCCGCCCGCAAGCGCAACGAAAAGACCATGGTCGACCGCCTGTCGGGTGAGTTGATGGATGCCGCCAACAACCGCGGCACCGCGGTGAAGAAGCGGGAAGACACCCACAAGATGGCCGAGGCCAACAGGGCGTTCTCGCACTACCGCTGGTAAGACTTGGCGCTGGGGCCGGGCGGTTACGCTCGGCCTTGGTGTCCTAAGGGGCCTTAGGCTCCAGGAGGCATGGCCGCTTTCGGCCGTAGCCTGCGAAACGACCTAGCGCTGGATGGCCAGCGCCCTACAAACGAAGTAGCTCCTGTAACGCTCGGATCGACCGACCATGGCACGTACGCACAAGATCGAAGACTATCGCAATTTCGGCATCATGGCGCACATCGATGCCGGCAAGACGACGACGACCGAGCGCGTCCTGTTTTACACGGGCCGGTCCCACAAGATCGGCGAAGTTCATGACGGCGCTGCCACCATGGACTGGATGGAGCAGGAACAAGAGCGCGGCATCACCATCACGTCCGCCGCCACCACCTGCTTTTGGCAGGACAAGCGGCTGAACATCATCGACACGCCCGGCCACGTGGACTTCACCATCGAGGTGGAGCGCTCTTTGCGTGTGCTCGACGGTGCCATCGCGCTGCTGGATGCCAACGCCGGTGTGGAACCCCAGACCGAGACCGTGTGGCGTCAGGCCGATAAGTATGCCGTTCCGCGGATGATCTTCGTCAACAAGATGGACAAGATTGGCGCGGACTTCTTCCGCTGCCTGGAGATGATCAAGGAGCGCCTTGGCGCCAATCCTTTGGTCATGCAGCTCCCCATCGGTGCGGAGAACGAGTTCAAAGGCGTCGTCGACCTTGTGAAGATGCAGGCGATCATCTGGCACGATGAGTCCCTTGGCGCGAAGTTCGACTATGTGGACATTCCCGAGGACTTGGTCGAGCAGGCCAAGACCTATCGCGAGCAGCTGGTGGAATCGGCCGTCGAGATGGACGAGACCGCTATGGAGGCCTACCTTGACGGGAACGAGCCCGATGAGGCGACCCTGAAGGCGCTGGTGCGCAAAGGCACCATCGACAACACCTTCACGCCCATCTTCACAGGCTCCGCGTTCAAGAACAAAGGCGTTCAGCCGCTCCTCGACGCTGTGGTGGACTATCTGCCGAGCCCGCTCGACGTTGAGTCCATCAAGGGCATCGACGCCAAGACCGAAGAGCCCATCCAGCGCAAGTCCTCCGACGAGGCGCCGCTGGCGATGCTCGCCTTCAAGGTGATGAACGACCCCTTCGTGGGCACGCTCACCTTCTGCCGCATCTATTCGGGTGTGTTGGAGCAGGGCGGTTCGGTGTTGAACACCGTGAAGGAAAAGCGCGAGCGCGTGGGCCGGATGCTGCAGATGCACTCCAACTCCCGCGAAGAGATCAAGATTGCCTATGCGGGTGACATCGTTGCGCTTGCCGGCCTGAAGGAAAGCACCACGGGCGACACTCTGTGCGATCCCAACTCGCCTGTCATCCTTGAGCGCATGGAGTTCCCCGATCCGGTGATCGACATTGCGATCGAGCCGAAGACCAAGTCG
>JBCDCF010000316.1:0-5055 GCA_039182345.1 Pseudomonadota bacterium | reverse complement strand
GGAGCGGGGCCTTCAGTCGGGGATGATCGAGGTGGCGCCTCTGGCGTTCATGCGCGGACGCACATTGTCGCACGCCGTCGCCATTTTGGACGAGGCGCAGAACACCACCACCATGCAAATGAAGATGTTCTTGACCCGCCTTGGCGAGAACTCGCGCATGATCGTGACGGGCGATCCCTCCCAGGTGGACCTTCCCGGCGGCGTCCAGTCTGGCCTTAAAGACGCGCTGCGCATCCTTGGCGATGTGAAGGGCATCTCCACAGTGCGCTTCAGTGCCGAGGACGTTGTGCGCCACGAGCTTGTCGCCCGCATCGTCTCCGCCTACGACGCCGACACCGCGCGCGGGAAGGACAACGGCGCCGGCGCCTCAAGCACCGACACGCCGTGAACGCGGCCGATAAAGGGGCCACCGCCGACGAGGACGACCACCTTGCCGGCCCGCCCACCTTGCGCGCCACCTTACTGGTGGAGGCGCAGGAATGGCGTGCCATCGACGTGGACGGCTTGTGCGAGGCTGTCCTTCGCGCTGTGGCGGAGGGGGAGGATGCGCCCGATGTTCCCGCCACCCTCGACGTTGTCTTTGCTGGCGACGAGCGCATTGCCGCCCTCAACGGCCGCCACAGGGGCAAGGACGCACCCACCAACGTGCTGGCGTTTCCCTCAGGCGAAGAGGCCGTGCCAGGGGAGGCTGTGTTTCTGGGAGGGATCGTTCTGGCTTGGGGACAACTCAATCGCGAAGCCCAAGAGCGAAACCGCCCCTTGACGGCGCACGCAACCCACCTGACCTTACATGGGCTTCTTCATCTTCTGGGGCACGACCACCTTGTGGAAGACGAGCGCTTGGAGATGGAGCGGCGGGAGATCGCCATACTTGAGGGGCTTGGCATTGCCGACCCCTATGAGGGGAGTTGAGAGAGCGCTGGGCCAACCCCAACGCTAGAAGGACAGATGGCCGACGCAGATAGTCCCAACGCGGCCGTGCAGAACGGCACGGTCGCCGCAAACAAAACCGAGGGTGAGGATGGCTGGTTTGACCGCGTCCTGACCGTCTTCGGCCTTCGACCCACAGAAGGCCTGCGTGAGAATCTGGCGCAAGCGCTTGCCAACGACACGGGCGAAGATTCCATCTTCACCGCTGAAGAGCGTCAGCTTCTGCAAAACATCCTTGCGTTGAAGGATGTGCGCATCTTGGACGTGATGGTGCCGCGCGCCGACATCGATGCGGTGGCCGAGACCATCTCGCTCAGCGAACTGATCAAGACCTACCGCAACGCCGGCCACTCGCGCCTTCCCGTCTATGGCGAGACGCTGGACGATCCCGTCGGGTTCGTGCACGCCAAGGACGTGATGATCCGCGTGGCGGAGGACGCGAGCGCTGGCGACAACGGCCTCAATTTCGGCGCCGTCGACCTTAGCCGCACCTTGAGCGACCTTGATATCGTGCGCCCCATCCTGTTCGTGCCGCCGTCCATGCCCGCCATGGATCTGATGGTGCGCATGCAGGCCGCGCGCGTGCAGCTTGCCCTGGTGGTGGATGAGTATGGCGGCACCGACGGTCTTGTCTCCTTGGAAGACCTGATCGAGACCGTCGTCGGCGACATCGAGGACGAGTACGACTGGCCTGACGAGCCCACAATGACCGCAGCGGGCGAAGGCACATGGTACGCCGATGCCCGTGTGGCCGTGGATGACTTTGCCCAGGAGGCGGGCGTTCCCTTCCCCCAAAACACCCTTGAGGATGTGGACACCCTCGGCGGCATCGTCTTTGCCATTTTGGGCCGCGTTCCCGTGCGCGGCGAGCTCGTCTCCTCTGAAAGCTTGCCCGGGTACGAGTTCGAGGTGCTGGACGCCGACCCGCGGCGCATCAAGCGGGTGAAGGTGACCTATCGGCCACCGCGCCAGGAGGGTGAGGGCGAGGAGCCGCCAAACGAGGCCTAGCGCGGTCTGATGGGGCGAGAGCCTGGCAAGGATGCCATCGCCGTGCGCCTTGTGGCGCTGGGTGGGCGGCGGTGGGTTCGCCTCCTTGCCGCGGCCTTGTCGGGCGCCTTATTGGCGCTCACCTTGCCGCCTGTGGACCTTTTGCCTGCGGTCGCCGGCTACAGCGTCCTTGTGGGCGTGCTGGTGGCGTCAGAAACCGCCCGCAGGCCCTGGCTCGACAGAGCGATGGTGGGTGCCGTCTTCGGCTTCTCCACCCATCTTGGGGGCCTGTGGTGGGTGGGCGTTGCCTTCACGGTGGACGCACAGACCTTCGGCCCGCTCTTGCCTTTGGGGGTTGTGGGCCTTCCCCTCCTGTTGGTGCCTTTCCATGCGCTCGCGGCTGTGCTGGCGGGGTTTGCGCCTGCGCGCATCGTTCCCACCGCCCTTGCCCTCGCGCTCGCCCTTGGGGTGACGGAGGGGTTGCGTGGGCTCCTGTTCACAGGCTTTCCCTGGAACGTTGCCGGCTACCATCTGACGCCGAGCGGGCTGCTCTCCCAATCCGCCGCCCTTGTGGGCGTCAACGGTCTTGCTGTTCCAGCCGTCTTGATTGGCGCGTTGCCTGCGGTGTTGCTCGCCCGCGGTGGCCGCACATGCGCCATCGCCATTGTGGGGCTTGCGGTTGCGATGGTGGCCTTCGGCGCGGTGTGGCGGGCGAGCGCGCCGGCCCCGCCAGGTGATGCGCCCGTGGTGCGCATCGTCCAGCCCTCCATCCCCCAGCGCGACAAGTGGCGGCCTGAACTGCGCCAGGCCATCTATGCCCGCCTCCTTGGTCTGACGGCTCAAGGGCCTGACTATGACATTGTGGTGTGGCCGGAAACGTCGATCCCTTTCCTTTATACATCACCCTCCCTTCAGTCCCAGGAGCTGGCGGCGGCGCTGAAGCCCGGCGCAACGCTTTTCGCCGGCGCTGTGATGGTGGAAGGGGACGGGGAGGGGCGCCGCGCCTACAACACCATCCTCATGATTGACCACAACGGCGATGTGGTGGAGCGCTACGACAAGGTACGCCTTGTGCCCTTTGGCGAGTATCTGCCGCTGTCGGACGTGTTGAGCCGATTGGGGCTGACGGCCCTTGTGGAAGGGGCGAGCGATTTTCGCGCAGGCGCTGCGGCCACAACCCTTACCGTTCCAGGCCTTCCGCCGGCCCAGCCGATGATCTGTTACGAGGTCATCTTCCCCCACTTCACGGCGGGTGAGGCGGCCTGGATCGTCAACGTCACCAACGATGCCTGGTTTGGGAACACGCCGGGGCCGCGCCAGCACCTTCGCCACGCCGCACTGAGGGCCATCGAAAGGGGCGTTCCCGTGGTACGTGCCGCCAACACGGGGATTTCGGCGATGATCGATGCCAACGGGCGCATTGTCGAGCGCCTGTCCCTCAACACCGTTGGCTATCTGGACAGCCCCCTGCCAGCTTCCCGTGCCACACTTTACGGGCTTTGGGGCGATGGGCCGATGCTCATCATCGCCATCGGCGGGCTGGCCTTCCTGTGGCGCCGCCGCATACGTGAGAGCCGCAGCGGGCCACACAACCGCTGACAGCGTTTGCACAAATTGCGTGCAATCATAACACTTTTTACTTGTTTCGCTGCAACCGGTTAAGCTATACAGCCGTTTGCCTCACACAATGGGAGTGCTTGCTTTCGCGCCGCGGCCACGGGGTCCGGACCGACGCAAGCCAAAGTATTGGTGAGGCAGACGAGTGAAACAGTGTGAGGCGATGGCCCCCCGTAAGCAGCCCAATCCGATCGACGTGTACGTCGGCAGCCGGCTTAAGATGCGCCGGACCATGTTGGGGATGACCCAGGAGAAGCTCGGCGACCAGCTCGGTGTCACCTTTCAGCAAGTTCAGAAATATGAGAAGGGCGCCAATCGTATTGGTGCCAGCCGTTTGCAGGAAATCTCGAAGATCCTCGACGTGCCGGTGTCCTTCTTTTTCGAAGAGGCGGCAGCCCCGTCAGACAACACGGCGAACTACGGTTTCGCCGAAGATGCAGGCGCCTCGTTCGATGTGTCCTACGGCACGACGAGCGAAGCCCACGCCCTTGCCAAAGCGTTCAGCCGCATTGGCGATGCACGGGTGAGGCGCCGGGTCATCGACCTTGTGGAGACCCTGGCGGACAGCGTTCGCCACTAAGACAGTGGCCTGCCAGCCGTCGCCAAAGGCGGCTGGCGCCAACGCAACCCGTGCCGCCTTTGCGTGTGGCGGCGGTTTGCGGCACGCCGATGGCCGCAACTTCAGGGCGAAAGTGGCGCGGCCCACCCGCTCTGGCTCACTGTGCAGTGACCGGGATGCGGAATTGCACCGCGCACTCTTGACCCAAACCGGGCGAATTGCTGTATGACGCGCGATCCGTAGGTCCGCGTCCGCGCCGGCCTTATTTTCGCGTATCGAGCGACTTCCCGACGCTGGCGGTGCCAGACGGGCACACGCTCCATTCTGGCCATAAGGGTGCTTCAACGTGGCGCGTGAATCCTATCTGTTTTCCAGCGAGTCGGTGTCCGAAGGCCACCCAGACAAAGTGTGCGACCGCATTTCCGACGAGGTGGTCGACGCCTTCCTGGCCGAAATGCCTGAAGCGCGCGTGGCGTGCGAAACCCTTGCCACCACCAACCGTGTGGTGATTGCGGGGGAAACGCGCGGGCCTTCGTCCATCACCCACGACAAAGTGGAGGCGCTGGCGCGCGCGGCCATCAAGGACATCGGCTACGAGCAGGACGGCTTCCACTGGGACACGGCCGACGTTGCGATCCACCTGCACGCCCAGTCCGCCGACATTGCCCAGGGCGTCGACGCCAAAGGCAACAAGGACGAAGGGGCGGGCGACCAGGGCATCATGTTCGGCTATGCCTGCCGCGAAACCCCTGTCTTGATGCCAGCGCCCATCCATTACTCCCACAAAATCCTGCAGGAAATGGCAAAGGCCCGCAAATCGGGCGCCGCCGCCACCCTCGGCCCCGACGCCAAAAGCCAGGTGACGCTGCGTTACGAGCACGGCAAACCTGTGGCCTGCACCTCCGTCGTCGTCTCCACACAACACACCGACCCATCCATGACATCCGATGACGTGCGCGCTG
>JBCDCF010000315.1:0-5055 GCA_039182345.1 Pseudomonadota bacterium | reverse complement strand
CGCATGATCGCCGCCAATGCGGGAATCCTCCTCACCCGAGTCATCCACCGCAAGGAGGGGGAGGCGAAGACCTTCCTGGTGGTGGATGCGGCCATGAACGACCTCATTCGCCCCACACTCTACGATGCCCACCACGAGATGCGTCCTGTGGTGCCGCGCGAGGGTGCGCTGGCCCCTGCGGACATTGTGGGCCCTGTGTGCGAGACGGGGGACTATCTGGCGCTGGACCGAACCATGCCGCCCATGAAAAGGGGCGATCTCCTGGCGGTGATGAGCGCTGGCGCCTATGGAGCCGTTCAATCGTGCACCTACAACACCCGCACATTGGTGCCTGAAGTGATTGTGAGCGGCGACAAATTCCATGTGGCCCGCCGCCCCATGACGCCCGCTGAACAGATTGCGCGTGAGAGCGCGCCTGACTGGATCGGCCCGTCTGGCGGCTAAAACGGCACGGCGAGGGCTGGCACGGAGCTTGCGAACATACGCGGCGGAGCGCCGCAGTCCCGGCCTGCGCACTGTTTCGTGAGGGGAGAGCGCCACACGTTGCCTTGGTGTGGCCGGCGAAGCCGTCTAAAGTGCGCGCGTTTGCGTGGGCCCGACGCGTTGCATGGGAGTACAGTCGTGACCGACCCCACCGACCGCCGTTTATCTCGCTTGATGTCGAGTGCGCGAGCCGCCATCGCGTGGGAACGGCTTTGGCCGGCCGTGGCGCCCATGGTGGGCGTCGTTGTCTTGTTCCTGGCTTCGGCCTGGATGGGTTTGTGGATTGACCAGGCGCCCCTGGTGAAGGCCATCGCTCTTGCCATCTTCGCCGTCCTGTTTGTGGCGGCTGGCTGGCGGTTGCGGCGCCTGGCCTGGCCCAAGCGCGATGAGGCCATGCGCCGGCTGGAGGAAGACGCCTCCCTCGACCACCGCCCTCTCAGCGCCTACGAAGACCAGATGGTGGCTGAAGGCGACGCGTTCGCCGAGAGCCTTTGGCGTGTCCACAGGCGCCGCGCGCGCGAGCGGTTGCAGCGCCTACGCTACGCGCTTCCGAAGGCCGACATCGTTCCGCACGACCCTTACGCCCTGCGCGCCTTTGTGGGGATTTTCGCCTTCATAGGCGTCCTTGTGGGCGCAGGCGCGCTGGCGGAGCGGTTGATCACACCATTCGATTTCAACGATCCCGCGCACCAGACCGCGAGCGCCCAGTTCCGCATCGACGCCTGGGTCACCCCGCCAGCCTATACGGGCCGCTCGCCCCTCTTCCTGTCATCGGCCACACGGGTGGACACGGTGGATGGGATCAGCGTTCCGGCAGGCTCCACCCTCACCGTGCGCACCCAGGGCGATGATGGGATCGACCTTTACGTCTCCGACGCCTCTGGTGGGCGCGAGGTGGCTATGGCCCCTTTCGGCGAGGACGATGCGGCGGTGGTCTCGCTGGAAGGGACCGTCACCATCGATGGCGCCATGGCCGTTGAGGTGCGCCGCGACGGCCTCACCTTCGACGGCTGGCAGTTCATGGCCGAAGGGGACGCTCCCCCTACCGCCCGTTTCACCGAGGCGCCCAAGTCGAACCAGAGGGACGGGTTTGAGCTGCGCTACGAGCTGAACGACGACTATGCCATCGCCTCAGCGCGCGGCGTCGTCACCCCAGAAGGGGCCCCCGAAGGACGGCGGCCGCTGGTGGAGGACCCGTCCTTTGCACTGACGCTGCCCGGCGGCGTGGGCCTGCGCGGATCGGCACGCACCGTGCAGGATCTTTCCAGCCATCCCTTCGCCGGGCGCGAAGTGATGATGACGCTTGAGGCCACCGACGGTGTGGGCCAGGTGGGCACCAGCGAGCCTGAACTCTTCCGTCTGCCGGCACGCACCTTCACCAACCCCATGGCCAAGGCCATTGTGGAGCAGCGCGGCATCCTTGCCATGGACGCGCGCACCCACCCGGTGGTGATCGACGCCATGGATATCCTCCTCTTGGCCGCAGACCAGCGCACCTTGAAGGCGGGTGCGTATCTGGCCATGCGTGCCGCCTACCGCGACCTTGCGGCTGCGGACGATGACGATGAGCTGCGCACCATGGTGGAGCGGCTGTGGGAACTGGCTCTGATGATTGAGGACGACGGCATGAGCGATGCCGAGCGTGCCCTTCAGGCCGCCCAGGAGCGGCTGCGCCAGGCGCTTGAGGACGGGGCCTCAGAAGAGGAGATCGCGCGCCTCACCCGCGAGCTGCGCGAGGCGATGATGCGCTACATGCAGGCCCTTGCCGAGCGCATGCAGAACCAGCCCCAAAACCAGGCCCAGCAGCAAGACGGCCAGATGATCACCCAGCAGAACCTTGATGATATGCTGAAGCGCATCGAGGAGCTGGCCAAAGAAGGCCGTCATGCCGAAGCGGAAGCGCTTCTGGCTGAACTCCAGCAGATGATGCAGAACCTGCAGATGGCCCAGCGCGGCCAGCAAGGCCAACAGGGCGACCCCATGGGCGAACAGGGCCGCACGCTGGACGAGCTTGGCAAGATGATCCAGCGCCAGCAGGAGTTGATGGACGAGACCTATGGCCTCAACCAGGGTCAGCAGGGCCAACAGGGTCAAGAAAGCCAGCAGGGCCAACAGGGTCAGCAAGGCCAACAGGGCCGCTTCGGCCAGCAGGGTCAGCAAGGCCAACAGGGGCAACGCGGCCAACAGGGCCAGCAAGGCCAGATGGGTCAGAACGGCACCCCGATGCCAGGCCAACCCGGCGCCAATGGCCAGATGTCGCCCGAACAGCGGGCCGAAGCCTTGCGCCGCCTGCAACAGCAGCAGTCGGAGTTGCAACAGCAGCTTGAGGAGCTTGCCCGCCGCTTGGAAGACCAGGGCTTTGACCCCGGCGAGCGCTTTGGCGATGCCGGCCGCTCCATGGGCGATGCTGGCGACGATCTTGGCCAAAGCCGCCCTGGCGCTGCGGTGGACGACCAGGGCGAAGCCTTGCAGGCCTTGCGCGAAGGTGCCCAGAACCTTGCCCAGCAGATGGCCGAAGCCAACCAGCCGGGCTCCCAGGGCGAGCAGATGGGCGCCCCCGATCAAGGCCCGCCCCAAGACCCCCTCGGCCGCACCCGCCGTGATGGGACGGTGGCTGACACCAGCCGCGTCGGTGTGCCTGACGAGATCGACACCCAGCGCGCCCGCCGCATTTTGGAAGAACTGCGCAAGCGTCTTGGGGATATCGAGCGGTCGCGCATCGAACGGGACTATCTGGAGCGGCTCCTGCCCTGAGCGGCAGCGCAAAGGGTCGCCACGCACCCTGCGGCCGGATGACCCACACATCCGGCATTCAGGACCGTCCCACACCCCTCAGGCGTGGGGCGACGGGCGTGTTGGGCCGTGCTATCGTCACAACGTGTTCTTTGCGGACGGGTGCCCTGCATCCGCTTGAGTGTCGATGATCGCGTTGGAGAATGTCGGGCTGCGCTACGGCAAGGGGCCGGAAATCTTGCGCGACCTGTCCTTTTCGATCCCGCCGCGCTCCTTCCAGTTCCTGACCGGCCCGTCCGGTGCGGGCAAGACCTCTTTGATGCGCCTTCTGTCGTTGTCGCTGAAACCCTCCCGCGGGTTCATGAGCGTTCTTGGCGCTGACGTGACGGTGGTGAAACGGCGCGAGCTGCCGGCCCTTCGCCGCAGGATCGGCGTTGTGTTCCAAGACTTTCGCCTCCTCAATCACCTGTCCACCTTCGACAATGTGGCCCTGCCTTTGCGCATTCAGGGCCGCGCGCCCGATGCCTACCGCACCGATGTCTTGGAGCTGTTGAAGTGGGTCGGCCTGTCGGACAGGCGCAACGCGCTGCCGCCAGTGTTGTCGGGCGGTGAGAAGCAGCGGGTGGCCATAGCGCGCGCGCTCATCACTCAGCCCGACGTTCTGCTGGCGGACGAGCCCACAGGCAATGTGGATCCGCCCATGGCGCGGCGCTTGCTGCGGCTTTTCATTGAATTGAACAAGCTTGGCACCTCCGTCGTCATCGCCACCCACGACATCGGGCTGATGGACCAGGTGGATGCGCGCCGGTTGATCCTGTTCGATGGCCGGCTGGAGACCTCGGATTGATGGACGGCGGCGCCGGCGAGGCGGATCCGCGCAAGCCCGCCTCTCAGCCGGCCGAAGGCACGGCGCGTCAGCGCTCCCTCGCAACGCCCACCACGGCCCCGCCGCCAAAGCCCGCAAAGCCCGGTGCGGCAAAGGCGGCCTCTGCCGCACCGGGGGAGAAGAAGCGTCCCCAAAGGCCACTGGCCCAGCGTTTGCGGCGAACCGAAGAGGGGCCGCGCCAAGTGCCTGTGGCCCCGCCAGCCCCGCGCAAAGCAACGCGCCCGCGCACCGACCCCGCGGACCCAGAGCGCCAACGTCCCCAAGGCGATGGTGCGCCCCGCCCACGCCCCGCGCCACAAGACGCGCCGCGCACCCGCGCACAGACCGAAACACAGCGCCCCCGCCCCCAGTCCGATGAGCCAAGGCGCCCCCGCCCGCCTGAACCCTCCCGGTCGCGGCCCCCTGGTGAAGGGCGTCCACGACCGCCCGCGGCGGACGAGGGGAAAGCGCGGCAGGCCTCCGGCGAGACCGCGCCTTCCGAGACGGGCGAGCGCACGTCCCGGCGCCCCCGCAGGGCACTCCCCCAGTCCCAAAGCGCGCTGCCGGAGACTGTGCCTCCGGGCGATGATCGTGAAGGCCGCTTCTTGCGCCGTCGGGAGATGGCACGCTCGCGGCGACAAAGGCGTGCCGCGACGGACGAGCGCGAACAGCAGGCAGCCGAAGCGGCGGCGCCGCCAGAGCCGTCACAGCCTGCAAAGGCCAAAGCGCGGCAAGACGGGCCGCCACAAACCCCGCCAGACCTGCCCGAAGATGCGCCAAGCCCCTTTGGCGACGGGCGCGAACGGACAGCAGAGGACACCCAGCATCCCCGCCCCCGCGGCCAGGTGGTGGATGACGTTGACGCGCCGTCACCCCTTCCCGCCACGCCAGGACCTCTCATTGATCCACGCACCGTCGCCGGACGCACGCTGACGACGGTGGTGGCCATCATGACCTTCCTGTCGGCCCTTTTG
>JBCDCF010000314.1:0-5060 GCA_039182345.1 Pseudomonadota bacterium | reverse complement strand
CCGTGTTGACACATACTGCACGCACTCTTCCTCCCGACGGCCGCTCACAAGCGCCTATCACACCGCCGTGTCAACAATAACTCACGCGTGGCCGGCAACGGACGACAAGAGCGCAGGATCGAACCCTAGTTTCTGGATGGCCCTTTCGTAACGGCTTTCAAGGTCGCCCTCGAACAGGAGGGCATGGTCAGCCTCGCAATGGAGCCATCCGTTGTTTGAGATTTCGTTTTCAAGCTGCCCAGGCGCCCACCCTGCATAGCCGAGCGCCAAGAGGGCGTGCTCGGGCCCCCCGCCAGAGGCAATGGCGCGCAAAATCTCCACCGTTGCCGTCAGGCACACATCGTTGGAGGTGACGAGCGTTGCCTCCTTCAGGCGAAAGTCGCTGGAGTGGAGGACGAAGCCGCGCCCTGTGTCTACAGGCCCGCCATTGTGGACCGCCACCCTTTGAACAGCCTCGGGCAGACGGATCTGATCCTCATCGTCAATCACATCCAACTGGGCCAGGAGATCCACGAACGAGACGTTGGCGGCAGGTTTGTTGACGATGATGCCCATCGCCCCTTCCGCGGAGTGCGCGCACAGGAACACCACGGCCTTTTCGAAGCGCGTGTCGGCCATCTGCGGCATCGCGATCAGGCAGTGGCCTTCGAGATAACCGTCGTCGGTCGGCATGGCGTACCTCCCTGAACAAAGCCTTCTGGCCACCACCATACAATCTGCAGGCCAAAGCGCGAAACGCCTTGTATCGGCGGCCCTTTCGCCGTGGCGGCCTGACGGCTGCCCACAAGGCGGCTGCCGGTTCTGACGGGCCCAGCCCGTGTCATTTAAGGGTCCTGACCCTAAATCGCACGGACAAGCCAATTTCGCGCTTTGGAGAGAGACACAATGACCATTGCCGTCGGGCAGACGCTCCCTTCCGCCACCTTCAAGGTGATGACCGAAGAGGGACCGTCGGAGGTGACCACAGAGGAATTGACCAAAGGCCGCAAGGTGATCTTGTTCGGCGTTCCTGGCGCCTTCACCCCCACCTGCGACCGCAACCACCTGCCGGGCTTCCTGGACAATCTCGACGCCTTCAAGGCGAAGGGCATTGAAGAGGTGGCCGTGGTGTCGGTGAACGACATGTTCGTCATGCAGGCTTGGTCCACCGCCTCCAATGGTGACGGCAGGGTGACCTTCCTTGCCGATGGCTCCGCCGAGTTCACCAAGGCCGTCGGGCTCGACCTTGATGCCTCAGGCTTCGGCATGGGCATCCGCTCAAAGCGCTATTCCATGCTGGTGGACGATGGCGTTGTGAAGATCCTCAACATCGAAGAGACCCCGACCGAGGCCGAGACCTCCGGCGCCACGGCCATTCTCGGCCAGCTCTGACGATCGTTCGCGCCCGGCCCCTTGCGCCGGGCGCGTTTTTCATCGCCCATCGCTTGACGGCCAACGGGCCGGTCGCGCCGGTTTGAAGCGCCCCCGCAGCGGCGCCCTGCGCCCCCTGTCGACAAGGTCGGCCAGGGTGTGCCAAAAGCCCCGCTGGCGGCACCGCCTCAAGGGTGGCGGTGACGGTGCGCGTCTGCGTGCCCGCCGCAACACCGAAAGCTGAGCCGATGAGTGAAGTCCTTGAGGGCCAAGAGGCCCGTGATTATTCAAGCACCCTCTTTTTGCCGAAGACCGAGTTCCCCATGCGTGCCGGCCTTCCCAAGAAGGAACCCGGCATTCTGGCGTCCTGGCAGGACGGCGATCTGTTCCGCACCCAGCGCGAGGTCAGCCGCGGGCGAGAGCTCTTCGTCCTCCACGACGGGCCGCCTTATGCCAACGGTCACATTCATATCGGCACCGCGCTCAACAAGGTCCTGAAGGACTTTGTGGTGCGCTCCCACCAGATGCTCGGCTACGACGCCAACTACGTGCCGGGGTGGGACTGCCACGGCCTTCCCATCGAATGGAAGGTGGAGCAGGAGTACCGCGCCAAAGGCCGCAGCAAGGACGATGTGGACGTGGTGGAGTTCCGCCGCGAATGCCGCGAGTTCGCCGACAAGTGGCTTGCCGTGCAGACAGACGAGTTCCAGCGGCTCGGCGTTCTGGGCAACTTCACCAACCCCTACACCACCATGAGCCACGTGGGCGAAGCGCAAATCGCCCGCGAGATCATGAAGTTCTCCATGTCCGGCCAGCTCTATCGCGGCTCCAAGCCGGTGATGTGGTCGGTGGTGGAGCGCACCGCCCTTGCCGAGGCGGAGGTGGAGTATCAGGACTACCAGTCCGACACCATCGTCGTCGCCTTCCCTGTGGAGGGCGATGCGCTGGACGGCGCCTGTGTCCTCATCTGGACCACCACCCCTTGGACGATCCCTGGCAACCGCGCCATCGCCTTTTCCAACACCGTCACCTACGGCCTTTATGAGGTGACCGAGGCGGCAGAGGAGAATTGGGCGAAGCCTGGTGCGCGCTACGTTCTGGCCGACAGCCTGGCCGCCGAGACCTTCAAGGGCGCGCGGGTGGACGGCTACCGCAAGGTGCGTTCTGTGTCGACCGATGAATTCGACGGCCTCACCGCCCGCCACCCCTTTGCCGGCAAAGGGTATGACTTCAAAGTCCCCCTCCTGCCGGGCGATCATGTGACCGATGAGGCTGGCACAGGCTTCGTCCACACCGCCCCAAGCCACGGCGCTGAGGACTTTGAGGTCTGGATGGCCGCAAAGGCGAGCCTCGACGCCAAGGGGATCGACACCACCATCCCCTACACCGTCGGCGCCGACGGTCGTTTCACCGAGGACGCGCCTGGTTTCGAAGGCCTTGCCGTCATCACCGAGGACGGCAAGAAGGGCGAGGCCAACAACGCCGTCATCGCCGCTTTGGTGGAGGCCGGCGCCATCGTCTCGCGCGGCCGCCTGAAGCACCAGTACCCCCATTCCTGGCGCTCCAAGAAGCCTGTGATCTTCCGCAACACCCCCCAGTGGTTCGTGTCGATGGACAAGGACCTTGGGGACGGGACCACCTTGCGCTCCCGCGCGCTCGCAGGGATCGACGCGACAGAGTTCGTTCCCGCCACAGGCCGCAACCGCCTCAAGGGCATGATCGAAAACCGGCCCGACTGGGTGGTCTCCCGCCAGCGCGCCTGGGGCGTTCCCATCACCGTATTCGTCCACCGCGAGACCGACGAGGTCCTGCGCGATGAGGACGTGAACCGCAGGATTGCCGACGCCTTCGAGGCGGAAGGGGCCGATGCCTGGTTCAAGGAGGGCGCGGCGGAGCGCTTCCTCGGCAACGCTTACAATCCCGCCGACTACGAGAAGGTGGACGACATCCTCGACGTTTGGTTCGATTCAGGCTCCACCCATGCCTTCGTGCTGGAGCAGCGCGAAGACCTGAAGTGGCCTGCCGACGTCTACCTTGAAGGGTCCGACCAGCACCGCGGCTGGTTCCAGTCCTCCCTGCTTGAAGGGTGCGGGACCCGCGGCCGGCCACCTTACGACACCGTCGTCACCCACGGCTTCACCATGGGCGAAGACGGGCGCAAGATGTCGAAGTCCCTCGGCAACACCGTCGCGCCGCAGGACATCATCAACCAGTATGGCGCCGACATCCTGCGCCTGTGGGTGGCAAGCCAGGACTATACCGACGACCAGCGCGTCGGCGATGAGATCCTCAAAGGGGTTGCCGACTCCTACCGCAAGACGCGCAACACCGTGCGCTGGATGCTGGGCACCCTCGCCCATGACGACGGCACGCCTTTGGATGCTGCCTCAGCGCCGGAGCTTGAGCGGCTGATGCTGCACCGCCTCGCCGTCTTGGACGAGGACATTCGCCGGGCCTACAGGGCGTTCGACTACTCCCACGTCGCCCACACGCTGCAGAATTTTGCCAACATCGAGCTGTCGGCCTTCTATTTCGACATCCGCAAGGACGCGCTTTACTGCGATGCGCCCTCAAGCGCCCGTCGCAAGGCAGCCCTTGGGGTCGTGCGCACACTGTTCGACACCTTCGTGCGGTGGATCGCCCCGCTTCTGCCCTTCACGGCGGAGGAGGCCTGGACCTCGCGCGGGCACGAACGCTCCATCCACCTTGAAACGTTCGCCACGGTGGACCCCTCCTGGCGCGACGATGCCCTTGCCGCCCGTTGGGAGAAGGTGCGCAAGGTCCGCCGCGTGGTGCTGGGTGCCATTGAGGTGGAGCGGCGGGAGAAGCGCATTCGCTCCTCCCTCGAGGCCCACCCGACCGTGCGCATCGATGACGCCGAGCTGCTTGAAGCGGCAAAGGCTGTGGCGTTCGACGACGTCGTCATCACCAGCGCCGTCACCCTTGAAGCTGCTGCGCCGAAGGAGGGCGACTTTACCCTTCCAGAGGTGCCAGGGGTGGGCGTTGTCATCAACAAGGCGGTCGGCCAGCGCTGCGCCAGATGCTGGAAGGTGAGCGAGGACGTCGGCAGCGACCCTCAGTACCCTGACCTCTCGCCCCGCGATGCGGCCGCCATGCGCGAGATCGAAGGCGCCGGCGCACGGTGAGCGAGGCCGCCCTGCCGCCACCACGGCGCAACACCACGGCGGCGGTGGGGTTCATCCTCGCCGCCGTGATCTTCGTGGTGGACCAGGCGACAAAACTGTTCGTTCTGCACAGGGTCGACCTCAGCGAAGGGCCCGTGGCGCTCCTGCCGTTCGTGGACATCACCTTGGTGTGGAACCGCGGCATCAGCTACGGCCTCTTTCAGCAGGAGGGGCTGGGGCGCTGGCTTCTGGTGGCGGTAACGGCGGTCGCCTCCATTGCCCTTGCCGTGTGGCTGTGGCGGGCCAAGAAAATGATGGTCGCCATTGCCGTCGCGCTCATCCTCGGCGGGGCGGTGGGCAACCTTGTGGACCGTGTGGTCTACGGCGCCGTGGTGGACTTTGTGTCCATGCACTACGGCCAGTTTTCCTGGTACGTCTTTAATGTGGCGGATGCAGCCATCGTCATCGGCGTCATCGTCCTTGTGGCCGATGCGGTGTTCGCGCGGCCCCAGGCCCGGGCATCGTCAACGTCCTCTTAAGGACGTGGTGTGATTTTTCTGCATCACCCCACCACCGATTGGCTGG